>CABUBS010000039.1 GCA_902489855.1 uncultured Collinsella sp. | reverse complement strand
GGCCGCGCTCATGCTGCTGCAGCAGCTGGGTGCCAGTGACGACGACTAACAAGTAAGTCGGTGGGACAAAGTTATCAGTAGTTCTTTGTCCCAGGTGCGAAAGCCGCATCGAGCTCGTTGCCGCAGGCGACCCTGGGACAAAAACTACTGATTACTTTGTCCCGCCACGTTGCTGGTTGACCTCCGCCCGACCGAAAGGAAGGCATGTTCGGATACATATACAAGAAAGACGCCGCTGCTATTGCGGCCATCCTGGCTCTCTGTCTGTTCATCGGCACGTTTTTCGATTACCAAATCTCGAGTGCGCTGTTCAACTCGTCGAGCCTGTTCGGCCGTTTTGTCGAGGCGGCCGGCGAGCTGCCGTTTGAGCTGACGGCGAGCGTCGCGGGCATTATGCTCGTGCGCTCGGCACGTCCCGATTCCAAGGCGAGCAAGTGGCTCGCCGCGCTGGGCGTTCTGATCAACGTAGGCCTGGTCGGCTACGAGATTATCGGATCGCTGCGCGTCGGCGGCAAGCTTATTGCGTTTCAGCTGGTTCTGACGTTTGCATTGGTCATCGCGGCCAACCTCATCGCCTATCGCCTCACGCGCGACACCGACTCCGACGAGCTCACACGCTGGGCGCTGATGGTGCTTGCCGTGTGGGTCGCTCAGGCCATCATCCTCAACGTGGTTGTCAAGCCGCTGTGGTCGCGCCCGCGCATGCGCGTGATCGAGGTCACGCCGGGGCTCAATTTTCAGCCGTGGTGGGTGATTGGCAACCCCGACAAGTGGAGCTATATTGCGACCGGCGTAATCAAGGACGGCTTTAAGTCGTTTGCGAGCGGACACACGGCGCACGCGGCGATCGGCCTTATGCTCGCCGGGCTTCCCGCGGCGGGTTTTACGGAAAAGCCGTCGCGACGCCGCGTGGTCTTTTGGGTCGCTGCCGTGGTCGCGGCGCTCGTCGCCTTTGGCCGTATCGTGATCGGTGCGCACTTTTTGACTGACGTGAGCTGCGGCTTTGCCCTGGTGCTGGCGCTTGAGTGCCTTGCCGCGCGCATTGCCTATCCCAACGGCGTACAATAGCCCCACCTGAATCATCTGGCCGATACCCGGTAAGAGAGGATTGCTATGCTCGCGTTCAACAACGACTATTCCCACGGCGCACATCCGGCGGTGCTGCAGGCGCTCGTCGACACCAACATGGAGCCGCAGCCCGGCTACGGCACCGATGCGCACACCGAGCGTGCCAAGCAGCTTATCCGCGAGGCCTGTCAGGCCCCCGATGCCGACGTATTTTTGCTGGTGGGCGGCACGCAGACCAACGCGACGGTGATCGACATGCTGCTCGCGCCCTACGAGGGCGTGGTTGCCGCCGAGACCGGCCACGTTGCCTGTCACGAGGCGGGCGCCATCGAGTTTGGCGGCCACAAGGTGCTCACCATCCCTGGCTACGAGGGCAAGATGCACGCCGAGGACCTCGAGAACTATATCCAGGTGTTCTACGAAAACGAGAGCTACGAGCACACGGTGTTCCCGGGCGCTGTGTACGTGAGCCTATCGACTGAGTACGGCACGCTGTACTCCAAGGCCGAGCTCGCGGCGATTCATGCGGTGTGCCAGAAGCGCGAGATTCCGCTGTTTGTGGATGGCGCCCGCCTGGCCTATGCGCTGGCGGCCGATGAGTGCGACATTACCCTGCCCGAGCTGGCGCAGCTGTGCGACGTGTTCTACATCGGTGGCACCAAGTGCGGCGCTCTGTGCGGCGAGGCCGTGGTGTTTTGCGGCATGCATGCTCCGGCGCATCCCATTCCGCGTATTAAGCAGCACGGCGCGCTGTTGGCCAAGGGCCGCCTCACGGGCGTGCAGTTTGAGGCGCTCTTTACCGACGGCCTGTATTTTGAGATTGGTCGCCAGGCGATCGAAACCGCGCAGGCGCTTCGTCGCGTGCTGCACGAGCACGGCTACCGGTTCTTCTTGGAGACGCCCACAAACCAGCAGTTTGTGATTCTGCCCAACGAGGACATGGCCCGCATTCGCGAGCATGCCTCGGTCGAGTACTGGGAAAAGTACGACGATACCCACACGGTGGTGCGTTTTTGCACCAGCTGGGCCACGACGCAGGAGGATATCGACGCGTTGGCGGCGGTTCTGTAGCCTGATGTAATGACGAGGGGCCGCCTTGCGCTGGGTTTGGCGCAAGGCGGCCTTTGTTTTTGGGGAGAAGGGTTGTATGACAGAGATGTCCGAGCCGACGATTCGCCTGGCGACGCCCGATGATGCGCCGGCGTTGCTTGCCATCTATGAGCCGTATGTGCGCCAGACGGCGATTACCTGCGAATACGAGGTGCCGAGCGTTGAGGAGTTCGCCGGGCGCATCGAGCGTACGCTCAAGCGCTACCCGTATTTGGTGATGGAGCTGGACGGGCGTCCGGTGGGTTATGCCTATGCGAGCCCGCTCAACAGCCGCGAGGCATACGACTGGTCGGTCGAGACATCGATCTACCTGGCGCGCGATGTACGCCACGGCGGGCTGGGCCGCAAGCTGCACGACGCGCTCAAGCAATGCCTGGTCGCGATGGGCATCACCAACATGTGCGCCCTCATCGCCGTGCCGCACGACAAGGACGACGAGTACCTGACGCACAACAGCCAGGATTTCCATGCCCATATGGGATATCGCCTGGTGGGTGCCTTTGACCGCTGCGCCCAAAAGTTCGGCCGTTGGTACGACATGTGCTGGATGGAGCTGGTCCTGGCCGAGCGCACACCCAACCAACCCAAACCAACCTGGTTCCCCGACCTCCCCAAACCTACCATTTAGGGACAGGTTTATTTTGGCAGGTTAGCCGATGGGCTCGGTGTATTTGGCGCGGTCGGTGCGTTGGATGCGCTTGGAGACGTGGAGCGGGCGGCCGTCGGTGTCGTAGACGTAGTCGGTGATCAGGATCAGCGCCTGCCCACGCTCGACGTTGAGCAAAAACGCCTCGTTTTGCGAGGCATAGCACACTTCAAAGGTCTTATGCCCCTGTGCCGGTGCGCGATGGAACTCCTGTCGCAGCGTGGCGTAGAGCGAACCGTTGATATCGCGATCGATGAGTGCCTCAAAGCTCGGTGGTAGATAGGTGGTCTCCAGGCACAGCGGCGCATCGTCCAGGTAGCGCAGGCGGACAAGTTTGACGAGCTTGCTGCCCACGGCGGCGTCAAAGAATTTAGCTATGCTGCCGGCCGCCTTGGCAAAGCCCGAGTCCACGGTGCGCGTGGTGGGCTTCATGCCCTGGCCTTCGACCTGCTTGGTATAGCTCGAAAACACCAGGTTGTTCTCGTGGAGCGCGGGCGTGTCGGCCACAAAGGCGCCGCGCCCGCGCTCGGTTCGAACCAGACCCTCATCAACGAGCACCTTAAGGGCATGGCGCACGGTGCTGCGCGACAGCCCCGATTCGTCCATGAGTTCCATCTCGGACGGCAGCTTGTCTTCACGCGCGTAGACGCCGGCGGCGATGCGGTCACGCAGCATGCCCGCCAAGCGCTCGTATTGGGCCAAGTTCTTTTTTGACGAAGTGCTCATTCGATTAACCTGTATCTAACTTGTATGCTTATCGAATCAAGGATGTATCCAATACAACAACAA
Organism: uncultured Collinsella sp.; assembly: GCA_902489855.1. Taxonomy (GTDB): domain Bacteria; phylum Actinomycetota; class Coriobacteriia; order Coriobacteriales; family Coriobacteriaceae; genus Collinsella. The sequence goes on along the minus strand of CABUBS010000039.1, from coordinate 9,775 downwards.
AACCGCTGGTAGCTAGTTATCAAAAACCTCATCAGCAAAATTTCTAAGACAAATATAGCATACAACTAGTCGACATAACCAAAACATGTATGTAACTTGTATGCCATCGAGAGCATCAAACGAGAAGAAAGGCTGATGCACGATGACTACTCAGGAACAGGTTAAGGATGTCGTCTCCCAGGTTTTGGCTGACAAGGCAGACAAGGGCGGCATCAAGCGCGTCGTGTGGATTGGCGCCGGCGGATCCAACGGCGGCAACTATCCTGCCCAGTACTTTATGGAGCACGAGGCCACGCAGGTCGTGAGCTCTAGCTACACCAGCAACGAGTTCGTGCACGCAACTCCTGCTTACGTTAACGAGAACACCCTGGCCGTCGTCGTGTCCATGCGCGGCACCAAGGAGACCATCGTCGCCGCCCAGGTCGCCAAGGACCACGGCGCCAGCACCATCGCCATCTATGTCGACGAGTCCGGCCTCACCGAGGTCTGCGACTACAAGATCCAGTATGACAGCCTGGCCGTCGACGAGTCCTGCATGGGCCGCACCAACTCCGCCGTCGTGACCATGATCGCCATGGAGCTCACGCAGCAGACCGAGGGCTATGCCGAGTACGAGACCGCTATGGCCGCCTTCGACCTGGTTGACCCCATCTATCGCAAGGCCGTCGAGTACACCCGTCCGCTTGCCGCCAAGTGGGCCGAGCAGAACGCCGACAAGCCCTGCATTAACGTCATGGCCCAGGGCCCGCTCTTTGGTGCTGCCTACGTCTTTAGCATCTGCAACGTGCAGGAGATGCTGCAGATCGACTCCTGCACCATCAACACCTGCGACTTCTTCCACGGCCCCTTCGAGATCCTGGACAAGCGCACCTCGCTGTTCCAGCTCATCAGCGTCGGCCGCAGCCGCTGCAACGACGAGCGCGGCATCCGCTTCGTCAACCAGTACGGTGGCGAGCGCGTCTATCAGCTCGACGCCAAGGAGCTCGGTCTCAACGACATCAAGGACAGCGTGAGCGAGTACTTCAACCACCTGATCTTTGCCCCGATCCTCAACAACGTCTACATGCGCGCGCTCTCTGCCGTCACCCACAAGGACTACATGACGCGCCGCTACATGTGGAAGCTTGAGTATTAGTTACGCGGTTTTACCAAACCGCGTAACGGCTCGACGCTGCGCGGTCCGCATTTGGGCAATCTGACGTTCAACTTCAAGGGCGCGACCAGAAGGTCAGCGCCCTTTCGTTTCACGTCACCTTGCCTCAAATGCGGCCCGCTCGCTGACTTATGCTCAACCAGCGGCGCCTTAGACGTTGGGAACGTTCCTTTTCTGCCGGCAGTTGGGGACAGTCCTAGTCGTTGGGGGGCGTTCTTGAATGACCAGTCATTTAAGTGCGTCCCCAATGACTACCCAATGAGTATGTGGGGAGCAGATTTTTCCGCTCGCCGATTTGTGTCTTGAAAAATGTATATAACGACTATAACGTAGTGTGAAACATATTGGAAACAATACCGAGGAGGCTGCGTTGAAGAAAAGCAATCTGGGCTATGTGCTGGTGCTGATCGCCGCGCTTATGTGGGGCAGCATCGGAATCTTTGTAAACGGCATTGCGGCCATGGGCGTTTCGTCTCAGAGCATGGCGGCCTTTCGCTTGTCGGTCGGAGCGCTTATCTTGGCGCCGGTCCTGATGTTTATGGGCTGCCGTCCGGGCGAGGGGTCTACCGTGGCTCAGGGCCCCCTGACGCTATTCAAGGCAAGCCCCAAAGAGCTCGTCCCCTGCGCGCTTGTCGGTATCGTCGGTTTAGCCGCCGCCAACACCTGCTATTACGAGTGCATGCGCGAGGTGGGTATGTCTACGGCCTCGGTGCTGCTCTACACCTCGCCGGTGTTTGGCGTCATGCTCGGCCGCGTGCTTTATCGCGAGGACGTGACCCCCAACAAGCTCGTTGCCATTGTCTTTAACATCGTTGGCTGCGTGCTTGCGGTGACCAATGGCGACCTTTCCGGTTTTCATTTTTCGGTTTGGGGCGTCACGTCGGGCGTGATTGCAGGCCTTTGTGGTGCGTCGCTCGCGGTGTTTAGCCGGATAGCAACCAAGACGGTCCACCCGCTGGCTGTCACGTTTTGGGGCTTTGTTTTTGGCGGTGCGGTTATGGCGGCTATCGCGGCTCCGTGGCCGGATGTCGCCGCGGCAATGTCGCCACAGCTGCTGCTGCTGTTCCTTGGCTTTGGACTCATCCCCACAGCCGTGGCTTACATCTTATATATGCAGGGTCTGTCCATGGGGCTCGAGACATCGAAAGTTCCCGTCGTAATGTCTTTCGAGACGGTCGTCACCGTACTGGTGGGCATTGGTGTCTATGCCGAGCCCGCCGGCGTGATCAAAGTCCTGGGCATCGTGCTGGTGCTCGCGTCCATCCTGATTATGAACACCGACTTCTCTAAGCTGCGCAACAGTGTGTTTGTCGGTCATGTTGTTGAGAGCATGACCTTTAAGCCCAACGCGTGGTGGACCGAAAAATCTCAGGACATGGATCTGTTTAAGGAGCGCACGGGCATTGCGCTGGAGCTCACCGTGCAGGAAAGCCCCTGGTACTTCGTGCGATAGGGGATTGGCAAGGCGTCTGATCGGGCACCGCCTGGCCAGCGCCGACCTGCCCTGCGCCAACGTTACGAGTACGTTAAACCCGTCAACGGTCGTTTTTCACCCGCGAACGGTCTTTATACTAATTAGCAATATCCGCAACGTATAAGACGTTATAATGACCATAACGAAAAGGAGGAGGCAAGATGAATCAGATCATTCTCGCATCTCATGGCGGCCTGGCCGCAGGCGCCAAAGACACGCTCGAGATGGTTCTCGGCGACGTGTCGAACGTCCACGTCGTGTCGCTTGCTCGTGACGACAAGGAGCCCATCACCAATAAGGTGGACGCCATGACCGCCACGTTCAACGCGGACGACACCGTCTATGTGCTGACCGATATGCTCGGCAGCTCGGTCAACAACAACATGGTCGAGCTTTCCAAGAACGGCACGAAGTTCACGGTTGTCAGCGGTTTCAACATCCCGCTGGCGCTCACGCTCGCTATGAGCCCCGTCCCCGTCAAGGGCGCCGAGCTCGCGGCCCTCATCAACGAGGCCCGCACCGGTCTGACCAACCCCAACGCGCCGGTCGAGGTCGCCGCGGCTCCCGCCAAGAAGGCCAAGGCGTCCCGTCACAGCTCCGGTCCCGCCAAGATCGTCCTCGCACGTCTTGACTACCGTCTGCTGCACGGCCAGGTCGTCTTTACCTGGACCACCAAGGTTCAGGCCGAGCGCATCATCGTCGTCGACAACGCCGCCGCCAACGATGACATCAAGAAGGGCGCTCTTAAGCTGGCCAAGCCCCAGGGCGTGCGCCTGAACGTCTTCACCGTCGAGCGTGCCCTCGCCAAGATGGACAAGCTCAACACCCTCGGCGAGCGCGTCATGTTCGTCTTTGGCAACACTGCCGAGATGCTGCAGTTCTGCCAGGGCTACAAGCTCGACGCCATCAACCTGGGCGCCACCGCCAACCACGACGGTGCCGATCAGGTCGGCGGCAAGGACAGCTCCGTCTTCCTCGACGCCACCCAGAAGGCCGACGTCAACCAGCTGCTCGACATGGGCATCAAGCTCTATGTCCAGCAGACCCCTACGTATCAGAGCGTCGACATCGACGCCAAGCTGTAATCAACCAGGCTTTTGCCTGACTGAAAGGAGAAGGGTATGAATACGTTCATCAGTGCGGTGCTCGTCGGCCTCGTCGGCGTGTTCTGCATGTGGGACTCCCGCCTGCTCGGTCGTCTTAACTTCGAGCAGCCCCTCGTTGGCGCTACGCTCGTCGGTCTGCTGCTGGGCGATGTGCCCACCGGCCTTGCCGTCGGTGCCGCCGTCGAGCTCGTGTCCATGGGCCTGGTGCAGGTCGGCGCCGCCGTTCCGCCCGATATGGTCCTGGGCGGCATCGTGGCCGCTGCCTTTGCGTGCCTGACCGATGCTTCCGCCGAGACCGCCATGACGATTGCCATCCCGGTCGCCGTCCTGGGTCAGCTCCTCGGCATCGTGTTCCGTTCCATCATCGCCGCCCTCACCCATGTGGCAGATAGCGCGATCGATAACGGAAAGTTCAAGACCGCCTACCGTATGCACATCTGCGCCGGCTCCGGTCTGTACGCCGTCATGTACTTCCTGCCGATCTTCCTCGCCGTCTTTGTTGGCACCGACCTGGTTCAGGCCATCGTCAACATGGTTCCCGAGTGGCTGTCCACTGGTCTTAACGTTTCGACCAAGATCATGACCGCCTACGGCTTGGCCCTGCTGCTCACCATGATGATCAAGAAGGGTATGACTCCGTTCCTGTTCATCGGTTTCCTGCTCGCCGCTTACCTCAACCTGTCCGTCATCGCGGTCGCTCTGATCGGTGTGTGCCTGGCTGTCGTCTTCATGGGCTTCAAGTTCAACGGTTCCCATGCAGCCGCCGGTGTCGATTCCGACTACGATCCGCTCGAAGACGACGAAGACTAAGGAGGAACACACTATGGCAACCGCAACCAAGGACGTGTCCCTGAACAAGAAGGTCAGCCAGTTCTTCTGGCGCTCCTGGGCCATCCAGGCCTCTTGGAACTACGAGCGTCAGATGAACATGGGCTTCCTCTACGGCATGGTTCCCACGCTCGATCGCCTCTATCCGGATGAGTCCGACCCCAAGCAGCTCGCTGCTAAGAAAGAGGCTTACCACCGTCACATGGCGTTCTACAACTGCACCCCGCAGACGAGCGCTTTCATCCTGGGCCTCTCCGCCTCCATGGAGGAGGAGTACGCCAAGGATCCCGAGAACTTCGATCCCGATTCGATCAACGCGGTCAAGACCTCCCTCATGGGTCCGCTTTCCGGCATCGGTGACTCCTTCTTCCAGGGCACCATCCGCGTTATCGCCTTTGGCCTGGGCGTTCAGCTGGCTCAGCAGGGCTCCATCATGGGCCCGATCCTGGCCATGCTCATCTCCATCGTGCCCTCCGTGCTGATCACTTGGTTCGCAGCCAAGATGGGCTATCAGGGCGGCCACGAGTACCTGAGCAAGCTTCAGGGCGGCGACCTCATGGAGAAGCTCATGTATGTCTGCGGCATCGTGGGTCTTATGTCCGTGGGCGGCATGATCGCTACGCTAATCGGCGCCACCACCCCGCTGCAGTTCGCTGACGGCACCGTCGTGATCCAGGACATCCTGGACGGCATGATGCCCCAGATGATCTCCCTTGGCCTCACCGGCCTTATGTACTGGCTCATCAAGAAGAACGTCAACACCGGTTGGCTTCTCGTGATCGCCATCGTGGGCGGCATCGCCCTCTCCGCGGCCGGCATCCTGGCCTAGTCGCGACCAAGCGTCTAATCGCTTTCCCCGGGGAGCCTGCCTGACATCCCATACCCCAGGCAGGCTTCCATCCCTAAATGTGTCAAAGGGACAGTTCCTTTGACACATCCTCAACGGGCCGGCGACTCGGTCCAAACCACGGTAACCCTGCGAGCGCTCGGCAATGTGGCGCCGCAAAAATCGAAAGGAATGTGTCAGATGTACGAGATCGACCTTAACCTCCCTAAGCAGATCGTCGCTGACGTCCTGTCCAACCACGAGATCCACAGCGTCGCCTTCGTCGGCTGCGGTGCTTCCATGTCCGACCTTTACCCCGCCAAGTACTTCCTGGCCAACAACACGGACAAGCTGAACGTTCAGATCTTCACCGCTAACGAGTTCAACTACGACACGCCTTCCTGGGTCAACGAGCACACCTTCGTGATCACCTGCTCCCTCGGTGGCTCCACGCCCGAGACCGTCGAGGCCAACAAGACCGCCAAGAAGCACAACTGCCCGGTCGTCTCCCTCACCAACAAGGCTGGCTCCGCTCTGACCGTCGACGCCGACCACGTCATCGTTCACGGCTTCCACGCCAACTACGCTGCCAAGTGCGAGAAGCCCGGCTATGCCATCGCTCTTGCTGTCGAGATCCTTCAGCAGACCGAGGGCTATGACCACTACGAGGACATGATCACCGGCCTCACCAACGTCTTCGATCTCTGCGAGAACGCCGCTCAGCACTGCAAGAAGCTCGCCAAGAAGTTCGCCGAGGACTTCAAGGACGACAAGATGATCTACTTCATGGCCTCCGGTGCCTCCGAGAAGATGGCTTATTCTCACGCCGCCTTCCTGTTCACCGAGATGCAGTGGATCGACGCCGCCGCCTACAACACCGGCGAGTACTTCCACGGCCCGTTCGAGGTTTCCACCGAGGGTAAGCCCTACGTCTTCTTCATGTCCGATGGCGCTACCCGTCCGATGGACGCCCGCGCCCTCACCTTCCTTGAGCGCATGGGCGCCAAGGTCGCTCTGATCGACTCCAAGGACTACGGCCTGGCTGACGCCGTGCCCGCGAGCGTCGTCACCTACTTCAACCCGCTGCTGCACCTCGCCGTTATGCGCGAGTACGGCAACCAGATCGCCGAGGCCCGTCAGCACCCGCTGACCATGCGTCGCTACATGTGGAAGCTTTCCTACTAATCACAAGTAAGTAGACCTTACGGGTTGATTGAGAGGGGATGGGGTTTGCGCCCCGTCCCCTTTTTGCTTTGGGGAGGGCGCGCCTGTCGCGTCGCAAAACCCAAGATAAAACCTACCAAAATAAACCTGTCCCTTTTTGGCAGGTGGGAGGAGATGCATATGATCAAGGCAGTGCTGTTTGACATGGACGGCGTGCTGGTCGATACCGAGTGGTTCTACAACCGCCGCCGCGTGGCGTTTATGGAAGAGAAGGGGTTCCACTTTGACGAGATTCCCGATCTTTCGGGGTCTAACGAGCCGTCCATTTGGGAGGCGCTGGTGCCCGACGATGTTGAGCTGCGCGAGCGCCTACGCGTGGAGTACAAGCAGGTCTACAGCCCGGACCACCCCGTTCCGTATGCCGAGCTGCTCAACGAGCAGACGGAGCCGGTGATGCGTGAGCTGCATGAGCGTGGCGTGAAGTGTGCCATCGCGAGCTCGTCCTATCGCGAGTTGATCGACGAGCTGGTGGAGATTGCCGGTATCGCCGACGTGCTGGACTACACCATCAGCGGTCACGAGTGCAGTGCGTTTAAGCCCGACCCCGAGATCTACCTGCGTGCCATGGAGGCGCTGGGGGTGGAGCCTGCCGAGTGCCTGGTTATCGAGGATTCGCCTTTGGGCATCGAGGCTGGTAAGCGCTCCGGCGCCCGCGTCCTGGCGCTGCGTCCGCACGAGGGTGTCAACCTCGATCAATCGCGAGCCGATGCCGTTATCGATAATCTGACCGACATTTTGGCCGCTTTGTAGCGTCAATCCGCCGCGAGAAGCACTGATTCACGCGTCTTTTGCTGCGGATTGGCTTAATTTGTCATCTATTTGGATCCGTTTGGCTTCGATTCGGACTAAGTGAGTAGACTTTTTGATGCAAGACGAGCACAAAGCGCATCTGCTCTAGTAAAACCGCAGGTCACAGGGGTGGCGGTTTTGGGTGTGCTCTGCAGGTCGCGTAAAGTCTACTCACTTGTAATTTGGGCCTTTGGTCGTGGGGTTGCTGGTCCCGCTTTGGTTGTCGAGAGAGGGTGAATTGAAGCGCCCCCGCACGCTCCATGCTACAATCGCGGACATACCCCACAACTACATCTGCCTTCGAAAGGAGCCTGCGTGGCGAAAGCCATCGATCAGCTCACGGACCGAGTGCTCGTACTCGGCCGCCTCACCATCGTCCGCCGCGCCATTACTGCCGTGGCGGTCACGATTTCCGCCGTTCTCCAGACATTCCTGATCCAGGCGTTCATTCAGCCCGCCGACCTGCTTCCGAGCGGCCTCACCGGCGTTGCGGTCCTGCTCGATCGCGTTACCTCGCTGGGCGGCGTTCGCATCGACATTTCGCTCGGTATGCTCGCGCTCAACATCCCCGTGGCGCTCCTATGCTGGAGCGGCATTAGCAAGCGCTTCGTCATCTTCTCGATGATGCAGGTCGTGCTCTCGTCGCTGTTCCTCAACGTCTTTCACTTCGCGCCGTTTTTGGGCGACAAGATCATGCTCATCATTTTTGGCGGCGTGGTCTCGGGTCTGGGCGCTGCCATCGCACTTAAATCCGGCGCATCCACCGGCGGCACCGACTTTATCGCGCTGTGGGTTTCCAACCACACGGGCAAGACCATCTGGGGCGTCATCTTTGGTTTCAACTGCTTTATCCTGGCGATCTTTGGCTTTATGTTTGGCTGGGACAAGGCGGCGTATTCCATCGTGTTCCAGTTTATTTCGACCAAGACCATCGACAGTTTCTATCGTCGCTACGATCGCGTGACGCTGCAGATCACGACGCGCAAGGCAGACGAGGTCATGACTGCCTACGTAAACCATTTTCAGCACGGCATTAGCTGCGCCGAGGTCGTCGGCGGATATAGCCGCGAAAAGATGTACCTGCTGAACACCGTTGTCTCGACCTACGAGAGTCAGGACATTATCAAGCTGGTGTGCGACGTTGATTCCGGCGCCGTGATCAACGTGTTCCACACGCTCAACTTTGTGGGCGGCTGGTGGGGTGGTCATGTCGACGAGCCCATGCCCACGGCCGTTCCCGATCCCGACAAGCCCGCACGCATGGTCAGCAGGCAGGCGCGCCTCAGCGAACAGGACAGCCTGCAGCAGGACGACGGCAAGTAGGGTATTGGCATTTTGCCGGTCCTGCGCAACCCATCCGAACGAGCCCCCCGAAAGCCCCGTTGCTTTCGAGAGGCTCTCGTTTGCCCAGATAAAACCTACCAAAATGAAGCTGTCGCTTTTTGGTAGGGAGGGTGTATCGTTTTATCATTATGAGGTAATATGAAACTAGACGTTATATACGTATTAGTAATTTCGATATTTCGATAAGAGTGATTAGATATGCCTGCACCCAAAAATGCACCGCTTTACCAGCAGATTTACGACGAAATTAAGGATGCGATCGAGAAAGGTGTTTATGCACCCAAGGAGCGTATTCCGTCCGAGCTTGAGCTAGCCGAGCAGTACGATGTGAGCCGCATTACGGTGCGCCGCGCCGTCGAGGAGCTGTGCTCCGATGGCTACCTGGTTAAGCAGCAGGGCCGTGGCACCTTTGTCTCCACGCCGCACATCAACCGCCAGTTCCACGCTTCGACGCTGCAGACGTTTACCGCGCTGTGTGCCGGCAACGGCATGAAGGCCGGTGCGCACGTGATCGATCGCCAGATCGTTCCGGCGCGCCAAAACGAGATGGAGTTCTTTGGCCTGCAGAAGGATGCGCTGCTGCTGCATATCAAGCGCGTGCGTACGGCCGACGGCGAACCCATCTTTGAGGAGAACATCTTTGTGCCGTTTGATGCCTACCGCGAGCTGTTGACGGCCGATCTTGAGGACAAGTCTATTTTTGCCGAGGTCGAGCGTGTTGGCGGAATCCCGATTGTCTCGGTTGGCTACCGTACGGTCGAGGCCGTTCGAGCTAACGCCGAGCAGGCGGCCGAGCTGGGCATTGCTCCGCACGATCCGCTGCTCAATCTGCGTGCCGGCTTTACGGGCCCCAATGGCGAACCGGTCCTGATGGGTAAGCAGTACTACGTGGGATCGCGCTACGTTATGGTCATGTAGCTCTAGTTGCGCGGTTTTCCAAACCGCGCAACGGCTCGACGCTGCAAGCCCGCCAGAACGGCAATCTGCCTTTCAACTTCGGCGGCATGACCAGAAGGTCAATGCCGCCTCGT
>CABUBS010000038.1 GCA_902489855.1 uncultured Collinsella sp. | reverse complement strand
GAGATGCCAATACCGGCAATGTCGGCCGGATTCCGGCGGCTGCCGAGGCCGCGGCGTCGGGTGAGCTGTGTCTGGGCACCATCGATGCCTGGGTGGTCTGGACGCTCACGGGCGGCGCGGAGTTTCGCTGTGACTGGTCCAATGCCAGCCGCACGCAGCTCTTCGACCTGCGCCGTGGCTGCTGGAGCGAGCCGGTGTGCGAGGCCTTTGGCATCGATCCGGCCTGCCTGCCGCAGGTGACCGATTCCGACGGTCTGTTTGGCACAACGGACCTGGATGGCTTTTTGCCCGCACCCGTGCCGGTACACGGCGTGCTGGGCGACAGCCATGCGGCCCTGTTTGCGCAGGGTTGCCACAGCCGCGGCATGGCCAAAGCGACCTATGGCACCGGCAGCTCGGTCATGATGAACGTCGGCAACGAGTTTGTCGCCAGCTCGCACGGGCTTTCGAGCTCGCTTGCGTGGCGTATGAACGGCGTGACCGAGTATGTACTCGAGGGCAACGTGAGCTACGCCGGCGCCGTCAAGACCTGGCTGCGCGACGACCTGGAGCTCATCAGCAACCCCGAGGAGGTCACCGACCTGTGCTACGCCGCCAACCCGGCGAGCCATGTCTACTTTGTGCCGGCGTTTACCGGCCTGGGTGCGCCGCACTGGGCAAGTGATGCCGAGGGATGCGTTTTTGGCATGACACGTACCACGGGCCGCGCGGAGTTCGTAAAGGCTGCCGACGAGTCGATCGCCTATCAGATTTTTGACGTCATTGATGCGATGGTCGAGGATTCGGGCGCGGCGCTTGCCGAGCTTCGTGTTGACGGCGGCCCCACGCGCGATGCGTACCTGATGCAGTTTGAGAGCGATTTGGTTGGCTCGCCCATCCGCATTGCGAGCAATGACGAGATGAGCGGTCTGGGCGCGGCTTGGGCCTGTGGTATCGCACTGGGCATGTACACACGCGATGTCGTCGACGTCTACGGCGCCCGCGGCATCGTGGAGCCTGCCATGCCCGCTGACGAGCGAGCCAAAAAGATCGCCGGCTGGCGCCATGCGGTGGCGGCCACTATTTCGTACACTGCTTAGAATGATTTTTCTGGGACGGGGATCAAATAATCATTGGTCTTCGTCCCAGGTGGCTAATTTGGGACGGGGCTTTTTTGACTGGTATGATTGGTGTGACCATTCGAACCAGCTAAAAGAGCCCCGTCCCAAATTGACTATCGAGAGGATCTGCCATGGAGCGCATTGCGAGCTTTTCTGTCGATCATCTGCTGCTTGAGCCCGGCGTATACGTGAGTCGCATCGACCGCGATCCGGCGACCGGTGCTGCCGTCACCACCTTTGACCTGCGTCTGACCACGCCCAATAAAGAGCCGGTCATGAACACGGCTGAGTGCCACACCATCGAGCACCTGGGTGCGACCTTCCTTCGCAATCATGCCGAGTGGTCGAGCCGTATCGTTTACTTTGGCCCCATGGGCTGCCGCACGGGCTTTTACCTGGTCGTGTTTGGCGAGGTGACGAGCGAGGAGATCCTGCCGCTCGTGCGCGAGCTCTTTGAGTTCGTCGCCGACTTTGAGGGCGATGTCCCCGGTGCCGCTCCCGAGGAGTGCGGCAACTACCTGGACCAGAACCTTCCCATGGCAAACTGGCTCGCGCGCCGCTACCTCGACCGCGACCTGGCCGATATCGACGAGAAGCACCTGCACTACCAGCAGGCGTAAGGATTGCCTTCTGCTTCTAAACCGTTCACATGGAGATATCGACCGTTTAACTGTTTAGTAATGTTTACACGAGGTCATTTACGGTGTTTCGCTTAAACTGGCAACCAGAGTGATATTCAGGCAAGGCTCCTGAAGCAGCATCTGTCGACATTGATTGTCGGATTCTGCTTCGGGAGCCTTGTTTTGTTTAAGGGGGACACATGGAAATCGTTAAACGAATTAACACCAGCGCTGTCCTCTGCATCGACGGAAATGGCAGGCAGCTGGTGGCATTCGGGCGTGGCCTGGGGTTTAAGGACGTTGGCGATGAATTACCGCTCTCGGAGATTCAACGAACGTTCTATAACGTTAGTTCCCGCTACATCGCTCTCATTGATGAAGTCTCGGATGAACTTCTCGAGCTGACCTCGGATGTTATTGATATGTCGACAGGACTGCTTCCCTATGAAGTAAGCCCTAATTTGCCGTTTATTCTTGCGGACCATATCGCGTATGCAATTAAGCGCAAGGAGCAAAACATTGTTGTCCATATGCCCTTGTCTTTTGATGTTCGCCAACAATATCCCGTCGAATTCAAAATCGGCGAGTACGCGCTTCGAATAATCAGGAAACGTCTCAATGTTAGGCTTCCCGCTCATGAGACAGTTGGAATTGCCATGGCGTTTATCAATAACATGGCCGATTCGGATTCATGTGAGCTGGCTGAAGAGTTTGGCACGGACTTTTACGATCGCGTTCTCGAAGAATCAACTATTGCTGTTGAAAGACGGCTTGGTATTCAAGTTGATCGGGAGGGCTTCGATTATGCAAGGTTCGCAACCCACCTTCAGTACCTATTCAATAGGTTGAACTCTGGCGAAAGTATCGTAAGCGACAACCGCAAGATGTATCTCTCGCTCAAAGATGAATATCCGGTGGCATCGGCGTGCGCCGATGACATCGCTTCTGTTCTCAGCCGGCTGACGGGCCAAGAACTTATAGACGAAGAAAGACTCTATCTGATGATGCATATCAATCGAATCGCATCGAAAGCTAGGTAATTGGTCGGCGAAGGCGCGCGCTTTGCCGATGGTTACATATAAAACACAACATGGGAGAAATGGTATTTATGGCAGATACAACCAAGCTCGCTGCCGAGATTCTCGAGATGGTGGGCGGTGCAGAAAACGTTACATTTGTAGCCCACTGCATGACTCGTTTAAGGTTCAATCTTAAGGACGAAAGCATCGTAGATGATGCAAAAGTCAAGGCAATCGATGGTGTGATCGATATTCGCCATTCAGCAGGGCAATACCAAGTGATTGTGGGGCCCAAGGTCGATAAGGTCTACGAAATCGTTGCAAAGGAAACCGGGGTTGACACCGGGAAGTCCGCGGCAGATGAAGGCGAGACCAAAGGTTTTCTGGGAAAGCTGATGAAGCTGATCAGCGGCATCATGATGCCCGTTCTTCCCGCCTTGATTGCATGCGGAATGATAAACGCCGTCCTTAGTATCCTGACGACGGCAGGTGTCGTTTCCGCTGAGAGCGGAATTTATACCCTGCTGTACGGCATGGGAAACGCCAGCATGTATTTCTTGCCCGTTCTCGTCGGATCGTCTGCGGCCAAATTCTTTGGAATCGATCAATATATCGGTGCGGTGCTCGGTGCAATCCTGCTTTACCCGACTTTTGTTGCCGCAGCTGGAGCTGGTGATGCGCTGGATTTGTTCGGCATGAAGTTCACGATGGTGAGCTATGCCTCGACGGTGTTTCCCGCTATCGTGGCGGCTTGGTTCGCATCCGTTCTTTATAAGTGGCTGCGTGCGGTTCTTCCCGATGCTTTGGCATTTGCACTCGTTCCGTTCCTGACAGTTGCTATTGCTGCCCCCATCTCGCTTCTTGTGGTTGGCCCGGTTATCCAACAGGCGAGCTCCTTGCTTGCGACTGCCGTACTGGCGGTCTATCAGTTCAGTCCCATTCTTTGCGGCGTTATTCTTGGACCGATATTTGGCCTCGTCATGATTCCTCTTGGACTCCATTGGGCCCTCATTGTGATCTCCATCAACAATATTATGACCGTCGGTTCCGACCCTATCCTTGGACTTCTTTGCGGTAGCATGGGTGTCGTCGGCGCTTGCTTGGCGTTTGCTTTCCGCTCGAAGGATCCGAGCGAAAAGAGCCTTGGATTCAGCTGTGCCATTACGAGCCTGTGCGGAATTACAGAACCTGCCCTGTACGGCATAGTTTTGGAGCACAAGAAGATCATCGTCGCTTCCATGATTTCTGGTGCAATTAGCGCTGTTATCCCGGCTATCTTCAATACCCGCACGTTCGTTATGACGTCGAGTGGTATTTTCAGCTTCCCCGGCTACATGAATCCTTCCGGTGATATGAGCAGCCTTATTGGTGCGATCCTTTGCAATGTCGTTGGTTTTATTCTTACCTTCGTCCTCGTCTACATCATGTATCGCCCTGATGCAGACACGTCGGCGGAATAGACAATTATTCGGAATGTAAGCTGCTGAAAACCCCGCGGCAGATTGCATATGGTGGGCTTGCGATTGATCTGCGCGAGCCCACCTCGTTTTTGGAGTGACTGGTTATGACAATTACTGCCGATATGACATTTGGAGAAATCGCACTTCTTCCTGAGTTCGCTGGGTTCGGTGAGCATCTCATGCTTTGCCGACCTTCAACTTGGGAGCGCATGTGGAATAAGCCCATCGCGGCCCATTTGAATTCCGACACTAATCCGTATGAAGTTACTCGTGTTCTGCGCGGGTTGAATCGGATTGTTGAGCTTGCGGATGACGGGAGGCAGGTTGCATACGATATTTGGGATGAAGCCGATTGTATTCGCGATCCGACCCGGCGCAACGCAAAGCTGTTTTTCTTTCCGGGGCGACCGGGGGCGCCATTCGTTATCGCGATTTCGGGTGGGGGCTATCAGAGCGTTTGTCACCAAATGGAAGGTTTTCCCGTTGCTCCCGAGCTCAACGATGCGGGCTATAACGTGTTTGTGTTGTCATACAGGGTGAGGGTCGAGCCGCTGATGCCGCGTCCGATCGATGACCTTAATCGCGCAGTCCGTTTTGTCCTCGAGAATTCAACGCGATTTAATGTGGACAAAAAATATGCGGTTATCGGTTTTTCCGCTGGCGCGCATTTGACCGCCGAGTGGGGGACGGATAACAAGGGGTTTGCATCTTACGGATGCGAGCCGCCAAAAGCTTTGGTTCTGTGTTACGCCCCGATTGACCTTCATGAGTCCGAATGTGCGTCAGACCATAGATTTCTTGATTCGGTGTGCGGTGGAGCTGGGCACGATGCGATTGATGATTTCTGCATTGATCAACATGTGTGGGAACGGTATCCGCCGACATATCTTTGGCAATGCGCCGACGATGATGTCGTATCGCCCGGCAATCTCGGAAAGATGGTTGACGCACTGGATGCGGCTGGGGTGCACCACGAGGAGATTGTGTATCCAGAAGGAGGACATGCGTTAATGAAACCTCATGCGCCGGAAACTGATCACTGGTGCTCGGGTGTCATTGAGTTCCTTAAGGGCTATCTCGGCTAAGTAAAATACACGCCGCCCTTTTGCCCATGTGACTCTGGTGCGTGTTGTTTGCGGTATTGACTCCATCAAAAGACGGCTAATGTTCTAGAATGTTTATATAGTCACATTTACGAACAGGAGCGAACATGCATATCTACTCTGTTACCGATCCCGAGTTCAAGTCCTACGGCCGCGTGTGGGACGACGTACCCTCCAGCCTGACAGCTCCGCTTGTCGAGGCACTTTCCGCCACGCCCATTCCCGAGGGTAGCAAGTATGTGGCCTCCGCGCCCGAGCTGGAACAGGTCGAAGGTGCCGACACGCTCGGTCTGCTCATGTACGGCGGCCGCCCCTTCCAGCTGGGCTGGTGCAACGGCCGTAACACGAAGCTCAACTGCCTGGAGTATCACCGCGCCAGCGAGTTCAACCTGGGCGCCCGCGATTTTATCCTGCTGCTGGCCAAGCGCGAGCAGATCGTCGACGGCAAGCTCGATACCGCGCAGGTCAAGGCCTTCCGCGCGCCGGCCGGCACGCTCGTCGAGGTCTACGCCACGACGCTGCACTACACGCCGTGCATGGTCGACGACGGTGGCTTCCAGGTAATGGTAGCGCTGCCCGCCGGCACCAATGGTCCGCGTCCCGAGGCCGCTGCCAACATGTCCGCCGCCGGCGACAGCTACTGCTACTGGAAGGCCGACAAGTGGGTCCTCTGCCACGCCGATAGTCCCAAAGCAGCCGAGGGCGGCTACGTAGGCCTAACCGGCAAAAACCTCGACATCACCTGCGACTAGCGCTTCGTCTCAATCCTGTAACATCTAGCAGCCAAAATCGTCTCTACCTGTTACAGACCGAGACAAACCGGTCAAAACCATCACAAAGGTGCCTGTCCCCTTCGTGGTGGTTTTCCTACAGCTGACTGCGCAGGTAGTCAGCCATATAAGGAACAGCGAAGCGCACGTACCCGCGGCGGGCCTGTTCGATTACGCCGGCGTCGATAAGGCGCCGGCGATACTTTTGTGCGTAGTCGGGTGTGACCGACATGCGCTCGGCTACATCAGAAATGCGCGACACGGTGTCTTCGTCATCCGCCATTGCGGCAAGAAACGCAACGTCTTGGTCCGAGAGCGCGGCGAGCGTCGTCTCGCACACATCGTTTTCGAAATCGACCTTTGACGCCTCGATGGCTCCGTCGACTAGCTCTCGTGTTGCGCGTTCTCCTGCCTGGCAACGATTGGCGATGTTGTAACCGATGAGCTGCAACATGTAGGGCGAGCCCTGGGTTGCGCGAGCGGCATCTAGTCGAAGATCGCTTGGGATATCAAGGTCGAGTTCTTCGAAAGCCCGCTGGTAATAGGTGTCGACGTCTCCGACTGAAAGCGGTTCGAGTGTGACTTTGCGAGCGCGGTTGAGAAACGTCAGCACGCGGTCATTGAGCGTCGCCGAGACCGCTCCCGGAAGGCCCGCCATAACGAGTGCGACGTTGAGTCTCTCGCCGACGAGTTCTTGATAAGCGGTGACGAGTTGTCTGATCTCGGGCGAATTAGCCTGAAGCTCATCGATGAGGATGAGGATGCCATGTCCTTGCTCGGTTAGTTTGCGCGCCAGTTGCGTGAGCTTGAACTGGAAACTCTTGGTTTCCTGCACATCGCGCGTGAACTCAAGGCCGGCTGAGAAACCGAAGACGCTCAGGCTGCCGCCCGTGAGTTTAGGGAGATGGCGTTTGTTGGCATAGGGCTCGCCCGCCTCTTGGATTTTTTCAACAATGCGCTCGAGCATGTCCTCGGAGGCAACGGTGGGCGTGGCGACGACGAAGCCAAGCTTGCGAGCGCGATCGGCGAGCTCCCACAGGAGAACCGTCTTGCCGCTTCCTCGCTGGCCGAGCATGAGCATGGCGCGGTCTCGATTGCCCGGCTCCTGTTCAAGGCCGGAGATGAATGTTGAAATTACATTTCCTCGCCCAACGAGATAGGATGGGCGATTTCCAAATGAAGGGGAGAAGATGGTTTCAGTCATAAGTCTCCTTTCCTTTTTTTCCTATTTTTTCCTTTTTTTCCTATTCAGTCAAATTGACTACTGGTCGAGGGCGGCTTCAGGGGGGGGGCTCATCGAAAAGAACCTCGACATCAACGAAGACCGGGACCTTCTGTCTCGTTCTGTAACATCTAGCAGGCTAAATCGTCTTTTCCTGTTACAGAACGAGACAAACTGCAGGGGGCTGCCCGAAAATCTCGATCTGTAACACCAGGCTCGGTTTTAACGGTCTAACTGTTACAGATTGAGACAAACCGGCGGAGCGGACTATCTCTCGGGTCCAAACCACCACAAAGGTGCCTGTCCTCTTTTTGGTGGTTGGGTATCAGAAAGTGTCAGGCTCGGGCGGCTGCTGGGCGCCTGCGTGCGAAAAGAAGTGTCGACCTGCATTGTTGTCGTTGGGTGGCGCCCCGTTTACGGGGATACTGAAACCACGACAAGCAGCGTATGAAAGGATCGATGCATGGCTTTCCGTAATGACTTCCTGTGGGGCGGCGCGACGGCTGCCAACCAGTGCGAGGGTGCCTACAACGTGGACGGCCGCGGCCTGGCCAACGTGGACGTGGCCCCGCACGGCTCCGAGCGCTTCGCGGTGGTCTCCGGCCAGCGCAAGATGCTCGACTTCGAGGACGGCTATTACTATCCCGCGCAGACCGGCATCGATTTTTACCATCACTACAAGGAGGACATCGCCCTCTTTGCCGAGATGGGCTTTAAGACCTTCCGCATGAGCCTGGCTTGGACCCGCATCTTCCCCAACGGTGACGAGACCGAGCCCAACGAGGCCGGCCTGGCCTTCTACGAGGACGTGTTCCGCGAGTGCCAGAAGCACGGCATCGAGCCGCTCGTGACCATCACGCACTTCGACTGCCCGATCCACCTCATCAAGGAGTACGGCGGCTGGCGCAACCGCAAGCTCATCGACTTCTACAAGAACCTTGCGACCACAATCTTCACCCGCTACAAGGGCCTGGTGAAGTACTGGCTCACCTTTAACGAGATCAATATGATCCTGCACCTGCCGTTTATGGGCGCAGGTCTGGTCTTTGAGGAGGGCGAGAACAAGGAGGCCGTCGAGTACCTGGCCGCCCACAACGAGCTCGTCGCCAGCGCTTGGGCCACCAAGATCGCCCACGAGATCGACCCCGAGGTCAAGATTGGCTGCATGCTCGCTGCCGGCACCTACTACCCCTACAGCTGTCGCCCGGGCGATGTGCGCCAGGCCCAGCTCGACAACCAGGACAACTACTTCTTCGTCGACGTCCAGAGCCGTGGCTATTACCCGGCCTATGCCGTCAAGAAGCTTGAGCGTCTGGGCATCGACGTGGGCATGACCGACGAGGACCGCGAGATTCTGGCCGCCAACACCGTCGACTTCATCAGCTTTAGCCTGGCGCACATCGCCCCCGCTGCTCCGCGGGCGCCGACAATCCCGATGTCGAGAAAACCCAGGGCAACGCCTTCGCCGGCGCCAAGAACCCCTACCTGCAGCAGAGCCAGTGGGGCTGGGCCATCGATCCGCTGGGCTTCCGCATCACCCTCAACGACCTGTACGACCGCTATCAGAAGCCGCTGTTCGTGGTTGAAAACGGTCTGGGCGCCAAGGACGTTGTCGAGGAGGACGGCTCCATCAACGACGACTACCGTATCGACTACCTGCGCCAGCACATCGCTGCGATGCGCGACGCGGTGACTGAGGACGGTGTCGACCTGCTGGGCTACACCACCTGGGGCCCGATCGACCTGGTCTCGGCCGGCACGGGCGAGATGTCCAAGCGCTACGGCTTCATCTACGTCGACCGCGACGATGCCGGCAACGGTACCCTCAAGCGCTCCAAGAAGAAGAGCTTCGACTGGTACAAGCGCGTCATTGCTTCGAATGGCGAGGACCTGTCCTAAGGGCACCGAGCCCCCAACCTCATAGTCTCCTAACCAAAGCGCCCGGCGAGTAGTTTGTGCTTGCCGGGCGCTTTGCCGTCTACGGACGAAGAGCCTGCCGCCCCGCCATTCGAAGCAATGCGCTTTGCCGTCTACGGATTTTGGGACATGCGGCCCGTTTTTTGAGCCTGCCTGTCGGTACACTAAAAGCACTATGGGTACCCGCGAGCGACATATCGGCCATGCGGCCGCCCGATCCGCGCCGGTGGCGGATCCCAGGGGCGGCAGGCTCTTCGCCATGCCGCGATTCCTCGTTGGCATAACGCACCTGGTGTACCGTCACCGCGTCTTTGCTATCGCCGGCGCCATCACCGTGCTGTTCCTCATGCTTTTGGCAGTCTTGCCGGCGCTGTTTGCCTCCGACCCCAAGCTTTCTAACGCCGTGCCCGCCTATAGCGAGGTGTCCGAAGAGGTCGTGGATGCGCTCGTCCATTCGAGCTCTCTCCCGCTGCTTGTCGCCGCAATTATATTTTCAATCTGGGGCGTATCGGTCTATCTGCGCTGTTTGGACTATGTGTTGCGCCGCCGCCTTGTTGCCGTCGCCACCATCTGCGCCCTCTGGATGATTGAGGTCATCCTCAAATACAAGTCGTTCACACCGTTCTATGCCACCGTGCTGTGGTACCTGTACTACGTGCCCATGACGCTCATTCCGCTGCTCTACCAGCTGTGCGGCCTGCGCCTTGCGGGGCTGGAACAACACCGTGCGGGCCGTCGCTATCGCAGCATCTTGTGGGTCGTGGCCATCCTACTTATCGGTTTTGTGCTCACCAACGATTTCCACCGGCAGGTATTCCACTTTGACCGTGCAAGCGACACCTGGAGCAACGATTACACGTACGGCTGGGGCTATTTCGCCGTCTTAGTGTGGACGGCCTTTAACTTCGTGGCCTTTTTTATCCTGGTGGGCCGGTCCTCGTCCTTTCGCATCCAACGTTTCTCGGGCACGGCGGCGCTTGTTTTGTTGGGTGGTGCGTTCTTTGCCATCTCGTATGCTCTGCGCGTGCCCTGGGCATGGAGGCTCAACTTCTCGCTCGTCTATTGCGTCTTGTGCGTGGTGGCGATGGAAATCTGTCTCGATTGCGGTGTCATTCCGTCATATCACGACATTGCCGGCATCTTCGATACCTTGCCGCTCGACCTCAAAGTTCTAACGCGCGACCTGCAGGAAGTCTATGCCACACCGGTGTCAAAGCCAATGCCGGCGGGCGTGTGCGAAGAGCTGCGGGCCCAGGAACACGGGCATGCCCATGCCTTTGCCGTGGCGTCCGATCCCGATGTGATGTACCGCGCCTTTCCGCTGCTGGGCGGATCGGCCCTGCTTGCCCAAGACGTGTCGGAGCTCAACGAGCTTAACCGTGAACTGGCACATCGTCGCATGGAGCTGCAGCGCCAAAATGAGCTGCTCACGGCCGACTACGATCTTAAGACGCATCTGGCAGATCAAGAGGCCGAGACCTTGCTAGTCCAAGACGTGGACCAGGCGCTTGCCCGCGCGTTCGAAGAGATGTACGACCTGCTGAGCTCGCTGCCACCGTTGACCGACGAGGCGTCTTCACACGAGCGTTACCGCATGCTGCAGCGCGCCAAGATGCTCGTCGCCTATTGCAAGCGCAAAGGGTCGCTCACGTTGGCGCAGCACGGGGAGAGCGGTTTTGATCGCGACCGCATTCAACTCATTGCCAATGAGCTCGCAAGCGACCTGCGCACCATCGATGTCGATTGCGCTTCGATTATCGCCATACGGCGCCCGATGCACGCCAGTACGGTAAGCGCCCTGTACGACTGCGTGTATGACTTTGCGTTTTTTGCCTACACCACCGACCATCCGGCGCTTATGTATCACTTGGGCGACCATGACCGGTGCAGTGTCGAGCTGCGCGCCACGCTTTTTTCCAACGATGATGAAGATCTTTCGCAGACGTCCGCTGCGCAAGAGCTCGAAAGCGCTCTGCAAGGGCGCAACGTGGCATACCGCCTTGAGGGCGAGCCCGGCCAGCTGCGCATGATCGTCTTGATGCCGAGGGCGGGTGAGTGACGATGCAGATTTCGTTCATCCTTCCCCAAATCGTTGCGCTCGATGTTGTCTTTGCCCTGGCTGCGTGTCTGCAGATGATCCACGTCCCGCTCATCGCATCGCGCCGCTCGTCCTATAACCGTAAGGTGATTTGCGCCTACGAGACGAGCCTTGTGCTTCACCTGATGATTTCGGCGCTCATCTTATTCGCGTCGTCTGGCTCGTATCTGGTGGCGCCGCTTGACGTTTGCGCCAGGGCAATGGGCGGAGTGCTGTGGCTCAATGCCGCGATCTTTGCCTATGGCGTGGTCCTTATGGTGCACTATCGTCGCCCTGTCATGCTGGTCGAGCTGCTGCTTGTTGGCGCCGTGACACCGCCGGTGGTTTTTGCCATGGGCTCGGTGTGGGCCGTTGTCCTTATCGCAGAGGGAGCGTTCTTCCTGTTCCGTTCCGTCGCGGCGCTCTTGATGGACGTCCGTAACCGCCAGGAGGATATCACCGCGTTCTCGACGATCGAAACCATCAACGTGATTCCCGTGGGCATCCTGTATCTGGACTCGAGGGGCCGTCCACTGCTCATGAACCGCTGCATGCGCAAAAACCTGGTGGAGCTTCATATGCCCACCGACCTAGGCGATATGAGCGGTACATGGAACGACCTGCGCAAGCTCAGCATGCAAATGCCCGAAAGCAGCCAGAGCCGCGTGCGCATCAATTTGGACCGCTTTGGTGAGGCGCGCGTTGTGGTCGAGGTTTCTCCCGCCGAGATTCGCTTGTTTGTGCACGATGACGTTATGGTTTCTGGCTGCCTCTTCGAGCGCATTATCGGTTTGGATGTAACAGAGTACGCGCATGCTCACGATCGTTTGGCGCAAGCCAACCACCTGCTTGAGCTCGCGGGTCAAGAGCTCCAGGCCCAGATCGAGGAAGTCAAAAAAGTTGCCGACAATGCGGCCTATCTGCGTATGCGCGCTCGCGTGCACGACGTGATCGGGCAGCGCCTGTCCATCCTCCATCGCTATCTGGAGGAGGGGCGCCTGGATGACGAGTCACTCGAGCAGATCGACCCGCTGCTGCGCTCGATTGCCGCCGACCTGCGTAGCGGTGGCGCTAGCGAGCCGGCGGAGCAACTGGGCGATATCGTTCATGCCTTTGGCCTGGTGAGCGTTCAGATCGATGTAGATGGATCGCTTCCGGACGATGCTCACGTCGCTGCCGCCTTTTTGCAGATTATCCGCGAGGCATCGACCAATGCCACCAAGCATGCGCAGGCGCATCGGGTCCATGTGCGCTTGTGGCAGGAGGGGACGGATGCTGACGCCGTCGCGCACATGACGATTTCTAACGACGGGTTCCCGGCCCCCGTATCGTATCGCGAGGGAACGGGTATCCCAGGTATGAGGCATGTCGCGCAAGATCTGGGTGGCAGCCTAGAGGTCCACGCCACCCCGCCCTTTACGCTTACGGTATCCATTTCGCTTAACGCCAACGACACGTCCCAAAGGAGAAACTCATGATCCGCGTGTTAATTGTCGAAGATCAGGCCATCCTGCGCGAGAGCCTGGCGCGCTCCGTTGGCGACCAGCCCGATATGACCGTCGTTGCCGCGATCGCCGATGCCTCCGAGGCCTTGGGTGTCGCGCTCAAGGAGCGCCCGGACATGATACTGATGGACGTGTGCACCGAACACGATTCAAACGGCATCGTGGCGGCGGCACGCATCAAGGAGCAGCTGCTCGAGTGTCGCATCATTATCATGACAGGCATGCCCGAGATCACCTTTGTCGATCAGGCCCGCGAGGCGGGCGTCGATAGCTTTGTGTACAAGAACGTCGGTATCGACGAGCTGTTCGCCGTGATGCGCTCCACGTTGGCTGGCTACTGCACGTTTCCCAAGCCGCCCGAGAGCATTTTTTCGGGTACAGCAGCCCTCGACGATGTCGAGCTATCGATTTTGCGCCTTGCCTGCGAGGGCAAAAGTCGTCGCGAGATCGCGGCCGAGCTGTTTATGAGTGAGGGCACCATCAAGCGCCGCATCTCGGAGATCCTGAGCAAGACCGGCTACGACAACATCATGCGCCTGGCCGTGCATGCGGTGACCGAGGGCAGCATCGTTCCCAACATGGAGCGCCCGTAATCGACGCGCTCACCCGTGTTCCGGCGCCGCAAAGATAGGCCGCCCACCGTTTCGCATCTAAAAACGGCGGGCGGCGTAGCGGCAGACATCGACGGCCGCGGATTGGCGGATACATCC
>CABUBS010000037.1 GCA_902489855.1 uncultured Collinsella sp. | reverse complement strand
GCGGCGACTTCTGCCGCGCTGCCCAGATTGCGTGCGGTCTCGTTGTCGCTGTTCTTGAGTAAGCGCGCGGCGGCCTGCGTACCGACAACGCCTGCGATTTGTGCCGAGCGGTCTTTCTCGGTCTGCTCGACGACGAGTCGGCGCTGCATTTTCTTCCACTGCTTGCCGCGCATACCAAAGCGTGGCGCGAGCGTGCAGTAGCAGAATATGACGAGCTCGATGGCGGTGAGCACCAGGGCGGTCATCATACCCGTCTCTTGGAAGCCTTCGTGATGAAAGACGATGTCGTCAATCATTTCGAAGGGAATGATCAAAAATGGCAGCACGAATGCCATGGCAAGCGCCGCACCGGCAATCTTGGGGTAGATGCAGTATCGCCGGATGCGCTTGCGTTCTTGTTCGGAAAGTGTAGCCATTGCCGGTCCTTGGTGTCGTGGCGGTCGTTGCGGCGCGCGGGGCGCGTCAGTCTGGGCTAGCGTTGGATAAGAGCATAGAGCAAGATACTCACCGCAATGAGCAGAAGGCCGATGTCCCCAACCAAGATGAGCGCGAGCAAGGATATCTGCGACGTGGTCACGGCGTTTTTGAGCGGCAACTGGAGCGTAGGCCTGCTCTGCAGCTCCTTCACTGTTTACCCTGCATCCCAAGTGCGGCGCAAGTGAGCAATAGCAAAACTTTGTCACGCGTAAAAGCAAGGAAGTCGCAAGGTCTGGGGCGGGGATGCTGGTATACGCCTCGGATACAATCGAAGCCATGCTAGAAAGAGGCTTCGATGATTAAAAAATCGTTCTTTAATCCGTTTTCGTCGCTGCTGCTTGCACTTGCCGGCTTGGCCTTTTTGGTCGACGTCGTACCGCAGGCGCAAGGCCAGACAGGAGTGTTCGCACCTGCCGTGCTGTTTTTGATGTGGCTGGTCGGCGGCCTGGTGCGCCTGTTCTACGAAAACGAAGCCAAGCGCAGCTTCGACCGGCACATGTTTAAGGCGAACCATGCGGCCGTTTGGAAACGTGTCGACGCTTGCTGGATTCAAGTCGATTCCGACCAGCTCGTGCCTGGCGATGTGATTCGCCTGTATGCCGGTATGCTCTGCCCGGTCGATGCGGTCCTTGCCAAGGGCGACCACATCCTTGTCTCCGAATCGTCGCTTACGGGCGAGAGCGGTCAGACCGTCAAGCGAGAAGGGGAGGCCGTCCGTGCTGGAACGACCATCATTGACGGAAAGGCTTCGGCAACCGTTCACGCTCGCGTTGCCGAGGAGCCGCCCACATCGCCGCGGCGCGCTCGGCTAGGCACGCAGTTTGGCGCTGGTGCCAGGAGCATCTGTGCCGCCCTGGTGAGGTGTATGCTCATCGTGCTGCCGTTTGTCATTATGATTCGAGGTTTTGTGCTGGGCGACTGGCCGCAGGCCCTGCTGTTTGCCCTGGGCACGGCCGTTGGCCTGGTCCCCGAGATGCTGCCAGTCGTCACAAGCGTGTGTCTTTCGGGCAGCGCGCATCGCCTTAAGAACAAACAGGTCATTGTTAAAAACGTTGACGCCATGGAATCACTGGGCTCCATGGACGTGGTGTGCGTGGACAAGACGGGCACGCTCACCGAGGACGCCGCGGTGCTCGAGTACTATACCGATATCCTGGGCAACGAAAGCGAGCAAACGCTCAACCTGGCGTATTTGGAGAGTACGAGCCAGGGGGCGGCCGCCAACCAGCTCAACCGGGCCATTGCCGACGCGTGCGCCGCGCCCGAGTTGCGTCTCGCCGCCAAAGACCTCGCAGGCGCATTTACCCTGCACGCATCTGATCCTTTCGACCACGTCACCAAGGCTTCGGGTGTTAAGCTCGATGCCATGCCTGGGGCGCTTGGTTGCCTGGGGCTGCAGACTCGCCCTGGCAATCACTTGACCATCGTAAAGGGCGAGGTCGAGAGTGTTTGCGCTCGTTGTGCCTGGGCCAACTTTAAAGGGGAACTCGTCCCCATGGACGCCGCGGGCCGCCAGAGCGCCTATGAGGTTGCCGAGGACATGCGTGCCGACGGCATCAAGGTCCTCGCCGTTGCCTACAGCACAACGTCTTCGGACTGGGGTGACCTGGTGCTCTGCGGCTTTTTGGGCTTTTTCGATCGGCCCAAGGCAAGCGCTCGCGCCGCCGTCGCGCTGTCCGACCTTTCCGTTGAGGTGCGCGTGCTTACCGGCGACTCGGCTTCGGTTGCCCGGTCAACCTGTTCGCGCCTGGGCATTCCTGCCGATAGCGTTATCACCGGCAGCATGCTCGATGCCATGGAGGAGTCCGAGGCGCTTGTTCGCGTGGGGCGTACTCGTGTGTTTGCCGAGCTCACGCCCGCGCAAAAGGCTCATGTTGTCAGTCTCATTCGACTCTCTGGCCATACGGTCGGCTATATCGGCGATGGTGTGAACGATGTGCCGGCGCTTACGTCGGCAGATGTCGGCATCGTTGTGGACTCGGCGGCAGCGGAATCCAAAAAGGTTGCCGATCTGGTACTGCTCGAGCGCGACCTGGGCGTGGTCGCCGAGGGCGTCAGCGAAGGCAGGACTTCGTTCGCCAACGCTTCCAAGTACATTCGCATCGCGTCGAGTTCCAACTTTGGCAATATCTGCTCGGTTGCCGCCTCGAGTATCTTCCTGCCGTTTTTGCCGGCAACCGCCGCTCAGCTGCTTTTGCTCAACCTGTGCTATGACGCCACCTGCCTGGCGCTCTCGTGGGATAACGTCGACGATGCGGAGATCGCCCGTCCCAAGGCATGGTCGGGCAAGGGCCTCGGCAGCTTTATGCTTCACTTTGGCTTCGCGAGTTCGGCGTTTGACATCATCACGTTTGCCATTTTACTCCTGGGCGTTTGCCCCGCGGTGTGCGGTGGGTCCTTTGTCACGTTGAGTGCTGCGGGCCAGGCGGCCTTTATCGCGACCTTCCAGACCGGATGGTTACTGGAGTGCGCTTGGACCGAATCGCTCGTGCTCCTCGTCTTGCGAGCGCGGAACGTTCGCGACGGGGACCGGCCGTGTCGTCCGCTCGTGATAATGGTCGCCACCATGCTTATCGCCTCGGCCCTTCTCGCGCTGAGTCCTGCCGCGCAACTGCTCGGCCTTGTCACGCTGCCCATGTGGTATCTGGGCATCGTTGCACTGCTGAGCGTGTTGTATCTTGTTGTTGTTTCGACGATCAAGCGGGTTTACCTGTCCCGCTCGAGCAGTCTGTTCTAGGGCGGTTCTATGCGTACCAACAGAACCAACATAGCGATTACGCCGGCAGAGGCCGCCGAGCTCAGCAACGCGCTGTTCTCGTCCGGTAGCGCCGCCGCTCTCGAACTTGCACCCGTGTTTGCCGATATCGCATCGGGCGGGCTGACCGCCATAGAACTGACAGTTGCCGGCTCGCAGACAAGTGCCGCTGCGGAGCCCATCGTTATCGGCGATCTTTCCATCGATCTGGCTTCGCGCACCGTTAAAGTGTCGGGCGCGCCCGTTTCGCTCACGCCCAAAGAATTCGATATCCTGGCCTTTTTGGCGAGCAACCGGGGCACAGTCTTTAGCAAAGAGGAAATCTATCGCGCTGTATGGCAAGACGAATATCTGCTCGATGACAGTAACATCATGGCCTTTGTCCGCAAGATCCGAAAGAAGATTGAACACGAGCCCGACAATCCCCGGTACCTGCTAACTGTTTGGGGTGTGGGCTATAAAATAGCCGAGTAACGCGTTGAATCGTCCGCTTCTATCGACCCCAAAAGCCACTCTGACAATCCTTGCCAAATCGCAAGAAAGCCGCAAGAAACCAGCCATGTGCCCGGTCTTGCGGCTTTTCTATTCTAAGGACAGTCGCAGACGCGAAGGGAAGGTGAGGACCGTGAGCGGCAGTGACAGTACCAGCAAGGCAGGGCGATGTCTGCCGACGCAGGTCCACCTTAATGGCGGGCGTCGCGGCTAGACGGCTCTGCATCCGATCGACAGAACGGAGCAAGGCAATTGAAGAAGCTGAATATGCGCCATACGCCATCTGCAGTCCAGGCGCAAAACGAACTGATCAGGCATCGTGCAGAGGGCCGCATCCAGCATGCGGCAACTATCCCGCTGATGGACGCCATGTCCTGGGTGGGCTCGAACCTGGGTGGTCTGGACCGCGACGAGGTCGCGCACAGCGAGGCCGATAACGGACGCAACGTGGTCACGCGCGGCAAGAAAAAGTCGCTTGTCCGCAAGCTCGCGGATGCATTCGTCAATCCCTTTACGGCAATCCTGTTTTTCCTAGCCATTATCTCGGCAACGACGGACATGATATTCCCGGCGTTGTCGATGATGGGCAACACGCCGGAGGACTTTGACCCGCTGACGGTGATTATCATCACCACGATGGTGGTTCTTTCGGGCACGCTGCGCTATGTCCAGGAAGCGCGTAGCGGCAATGCGGCCGAAAAGCTGCTCGACATGATCACGACCACCGTGACGGTCACCCGCAAGGATGTCCCCAGGACCGAGATTCCCATCGACGACGTGGTGGTCGGCGACATCGTGCATCTGTCCGCCGGTGACATGATTCCCGCCGACGTGAGGATTATCGAGGCCAAGGACCTCTTTGTGGGCCAGGCCAGCCTGACGGGCGAGAGCGAGCCGGTCGAGAAGGTCCCCACGACCTGCACCGAGTCCGATTCGGCCACGTCGTTCGAGAACATTGCCCTCATGGGCAGCAGCGTGATATCGGGCAGCGCGACGGCGCTCGTCTTTAGCGTGGGCGAGCAGACCCTGTTTGGTTCCATGGCGTCGAGCCTGTCCGACGACGCTGCGGAGACGAGCTTTTCCAAGGGCGTCAACAGCGTCTCGTGGGTGCTCATCCGCTTTATGATGGTAATGGTTCCGTTTGTCTTTTTGATCAACGGCGTCACGAAGGGCAATTGGCTCGATGCCGGCCTGTTCGCCATCAGCATTGCCGTGGGTCTGACGCCCGAGATGCTGCCCATGATCGTTACCACGTGCCTTGCCAAGGGCGCGGTTGCCATGAGTAAAAAGCAGACGATCGTTAAGAACCTCAACTCGATTCAAAACTTTGGCGCGATGGACGTGCTGTGCACCGACAAGACCGGCACGCTTACGCAGGACCAGGTGGTGCTGGAGTATCACTGGAACATCGACGGCCAGGAGGATTCGCGCGTTTTGCGCCACGCCTACCTCAACAGCTATTTCCAGACGGGCTACAAGAATCTGATGGATCTGGCGATCATCAAGTGCACGGAGGAAGAGGAGCAAAACGACCCGAGTCTCACCGATCTTTCCGAGGCCTACGTGAAGGTCGATGAGGTGCCGTTCGACTTTACGCGCCGTCGCCTCACCACGGTGGTGCGCGATCGCAGCGGCAAGACCCAGATGGTTACCAAGGGCGCGGTCGAGGAAATGCTGTCGGTGTGCTCGCATGCCGAGATCGACGGCGGCGTTCATGTGCTGGACGACGAGGTGCGCGAGCGCATTCTGGCGACAGTTTCCGACCTTAATGACGACGGTTTCCGTGTGCTGGCGATTGCTCAAAAGTCCAACCCGTCACCCGCCGGTGCCTTTAGCGCCGAGGATGAGCGCGACATGGTCCTAATCGGCTACCTGGCCTTTTTGGATCCGCCCAAAGAGTCGACGGCCGATGCGATCGAGGCGCTGCGCAATCACGGCGTTGCCACCAAGATCCTGACTGGCGACAACGAGAAGGTTACGCGTACCATCTGCAAACAGGTGGGGCTGCAGGTCAACAACATGTTGCTCGGCAGTGACATCGCTGACATGGATGACGCCGAGCTCGCTCGCCGGGCCGAGGATGTGCAGGTCTTCGCCAAGCTCACGCCCGACCAAAAGTCGCGCGTCGTTTCCGTCCTGCGTGCGAACGGGCATGTGGTGGGCTATATGGGCGACGGTATCAACGACGCCTCAGCCATGAAGTCGTCTGACATCGGCATCTCGGTCGACACGGCCGTCGACGTTGCTAAGGAGTCCGCCGACATCATCTTGCTCGAGAAGGATCTGATGGTGCTCGAGGAGGGCATCGTCGAGGGGCGTAAGACCTACGCCAACATGATCAAGTACATCAAGATGACCGCGAGCTCCAACTTCGGCAACATGTTCAGCGTACTTGCCGCGTCTGCCCTGCTGCCGTTCTTGCCCATGATGAGCATTCAGCTGATCTTGCTCAATTTGATTTATGACTGCAGCTGCCTGGCGATTCCCTGGGACAACGTGGACGAGGAGTTCCTGCGCGTGCCACGTGCCTGGGATGCCTCGAGTGTCGGCAGGTTCATGATCTGGATTGGGCCCACCAGCTCCATCTTCGACTTTATGACCTACATCTTTATGTACTTTGTCTTCTGCCCCCTGTTTGTGAGCCACGGTGTACTGTTCAACGAGCTGGCGAGCGTCTACTCGGGTGCCGCGCTGGAGCAGATGCAGCTGGCCTACATCGCGCTGTTCCAGGCTGGTTGGTTCGTCGAATCCATGTGGAGCCAGACTTTGGTTATCCATATGATTCGCACGCCCAAGTTGCCGTTTATCCAGAGTCGTGCCTCGGCTCCGGTGATGCTGCTCACGATGACCGGCATTGCACTGCTCACGCTGATCCCGTTTAGCCCGCTTGGCCCCACGCTGGGTCTGGGAGCACTGCCCATCGAGTACTTCTTGTTCCTGATTCCGTGCATCTTGCTGTACATGGCGCTGGCGACGAGCCTTAAGAAGGCCTATGTCAAGCGTTACGGCGAGCTGCTGTAGTGACTTCGATGTAGAGAGGAGCGTTTACATGAACTGGGCTCAGATTTGGATCGATTTGTTTGGGACTACGGAGTGGCTTGGGCTCAACATGGGCTTTTGGGTGGCCAATGGTGTTGTCTTGGTGATTGTCATCATTATGAACGTCATCTTTTGGAGCATGAAGCCGCTGCCCAAGGACGAATAACATGCATGGGATTGCCTGCGCCGCTGTGCCAAAATAAACACTCGAATGATGTACAAATGTGACAAAGGGACGGTCCCTTTGTCACATTGATTTGAAAGTTGATGTTGATGATTCTATCGCTGGCCCCCATGGAGGGGATTACCGGGCATGTGTTCCGTCGCGTGCATGCGGAGTGCTTTGGCGCGCTCGACTGCTACTACACGCCGTTTTTGCCACCGCCGCGGGTGGGCAATCGCTTTGGCGGCAAGGCGTTTAAGGAAGTCGACCCGGCCAACAACCAGGGACTCAACGTCGTCCCCCAGCTTATGTCCAAGAATGCGGACGAGTTTGTGTGGGCGGCGCAGGTGCTCGCCGACATGGGCTATCGCGAGGTCAACCTCAATCTTGGCTGCCCTTCTGGGACGGTTGTTGCCAAGGGCAAGGGCTCGGGTTTCTTGCGTAACTTGGATGAGCTCGAGGTGTTCTTGAGCGATGTGTGCGAGCGCTCGCCGTTGCCGGTGTCCGTTAAGACCAGGCTGGGGCTCGAGGATGACGGGGAGTACGAGCGCGTGCTCGACCTTTACTGCCGCATGCCGCTGGCGGAGCTAATCGTGCATCCGCGTGTGCAAAAGGACCGCTACGCGGGTTCGCTGCGCAAAGAGTATTACGGCGAGACGCTCACGCGTGCGCCGTTCCCGGTGGCCTATAACGGCGACATTTTTGATCTTGAGGACATGGACGCGCTGGTGGAGGCCTATCCCGGCACGCGCCATGTGATGCTGGGGCGCGGCTTGCTCGCGAACCCTGCGCTGGCCCGCATGGTCAAGGGCGGCCCTGCAGCCACGACCGCCGAGCTCCAGCGCTTCCACGATACGCTGTTCGCGGCCTATGCAGAGGAGATTGGCGGCAACGCGGTCTTTCGTATGAAGGAGTGGTGGTTCTACGCCAAGTGTGCCTTCGCCGATCCCGCCACCGTCCACAAGCTTGTGCGCAAGACCAAAAAGGTCGACGAATACCGCGCCGCCGTCGACCGCGTCTTCCGCGAGCAACCGCTCGCGCCCACAGCCCGCTTCCACGGCTAACTAGTCGTTGGGTGTTCTTTAACGACTAGTCATTTAAGAACGTCCCCGATGACTACCCAAAAGTTGTACGTCAGCATCCAAAGATGTCGAAAAATGTCGTTTTTGGATGCTGACGTACATGTTTAAAGGCGGTATCGCCTCTGCTATCTGACGGCTTGAACGGCAAGTGCTTCTATTACGCGCTCGGCGCCGGCGTCGATCAGAATGCTGCGATTGGCGATTTCTGCCGGAGCGACTGCTTCGCCAAGGTTAACGCACGCGTACGTGGCGCGCTCGTTTTTGGCCGTCATCTGCCAAAGCGGGTACTTGATGATGACGGGCGTGTTGCCGCCTACGCCAAGCTCCAAGAACAGAACTCGCATATTGCTGTGGCGGCGCAGGAAATCCTGGTAGCGATCGGAGGCAGCGTACCAACCCTTGTCCTGGACAAACGTAGCGTCGGCGCGCAGATTCATCGTAAGCGGGGCCCCACAGTGAGGGCAATGGGGCACAAGCGCAGACGGAATGCGCAGGTCCTGTTGGTCGGCGGCCATACGGCGTACGAGCTCTTCGTTGTCCCATGTCTCCTGGCAGCAGGGCTTGCTGCACTGGAACAGGCCGTAGTCTCCCTGCGTGTAGAAGAGCCGCTGCTTGTCAAAGCCGGCGCGCTGGAAACAATGGTCCACGTTCGTGGTTAGCACAAAGTAGTCGCGTCCGCGCACTATGTCCAAGAGTTGTTCGTAGAGCGGCGTTGGTACGGGATCGTATCGGTTGCACATAATGTAGCGGCTCCAAAACGCCCAGTACTCCTCGAGCGAATCATAGGGATAGAAGCCGCCGGAATACATATCGGTAAAGCCGTAGCGTACGGCAAAGTCACCAAAGAGCCTCTCGAAACGCTCGCCCGAATAGGTATAACCCGCTGCGGTGGAAAGCCCCGCGCCAGCACCGATTACCACGGCATCGGATGTGTCGAGTGCGGCTCGAAGCTTATCGATTTGTTTGGAGAAGGTCGCGGTAGATTGCCTCGTCAGTCGCGAGAAAAACATTGAAGATCACCTTAAGGTTGGGGTCGTTATGGTCTAGATGATAACGAACGGCATCGATGGCTACGCGCGCTGCGGCATCTTGCGGATAGCCAAACACGCCGGTGGAGATACAGCAGAATGCAAGCGTGCCGAGTCCTCGGCGCGTTGCTTCTTCCAAGCAGCTGGTGTAGCAGCGGCGTAGTAGCAATTCCTCGCGAGGGCCAGGCTTATGGCTGGGCACGATAGGGCCGACGGTGTGGAAAACGTGGCTGCTGGGAAGGTTGAACGCCGGCGTAACCTTGACGCGTGCCGTTGGTTCCTCGTGCCCCTGCTTGGACATGAGGCCGTCGCACGCCAGACGTAACTGCATGCCGGCGTAGGTGTGGATGGCGTTGTCGATGCAATGGTGTCCTGGCACAAAGCAGCCGAGCATTTGGCTGTTGGCGGCATTGACGATGGCGTCGACCTTAAGCAGCGTAATGTCGCCGCGCCAGATGGCAACGCGATTGCAGTAGGGGAGCGTGCCGGCGTTGGTCGCCCCGCCGCGTTCAAGAAGGCGTTGCTGCAAGTAGGCGTCTTGTATGTCGGGCGTTTCGGCCGCAAGCGCCTCGGGCGGACGTACGTTCATAAGGGATCGAAGCAAATCGCGCTGTTCGCTGGCGTTGGCAGGGATGGGAATGCGCTGCCCATCCGAGCGCTCGGCAAGGAGCGCCTTAATAAGCCAAACGCGGCGTTCGGCCTGATTCATGACCTTCCTCCTGTTCGATTGAGCCGGTTTCATTCGACAGTAGTGTGCCGCCTGGCGTGTATCTGAAAAAGAAGGCACAAAAAGGTAAGCACCGTGGAGCTTTGTGCCCCACGGCGCTCAATGTGCAAAAGTATGTGGCTGTTAGGAGTTTCGCACGAGCTGCTGATAGTCGGTGCCCCATTCCACCAGGGAATCGATGATGGGCATAAGGCTGTGACCCAGCTCGCTGAGTGCGTATTCGGTGCGGATGGGTGTCTCGGGGATGACGGTGCGCGTGATGAGGCCCGCGGCATCCATTTCCTTAAGGTTGGACGAGAGCACCTTTTGGCTAATGCCGGGAATAGCGCGGTGCAGCGCGTTGAAGCCCATCGGATGGTCTATGAGCTGTTGGATGATATAGATCTTCCACTTGTTGCCAAAGAGTTGAAAACACGTAGCGACGGGGCAGGGCGGCAGTTCTTCTTTGGTAAGCATGGGGACTCCTCAATCATGTGGACGACTTTCATTATCGCAGCCGCTGTCGTTTGTGGATACTACTTACCTTTTGGTGACTGGCTAATAGATTGGTGCCTTCTTTTGGTCGTTGCGCGCTTTTTGCATGATGCATATAGACGCAAGGAGCGTCAAAAACCGGATGGCTTCGACCGGCCATCCTCGTCCGAAAGGAAATGCCATGTCCGAGAATCTCGAGAACGTCGCCGCTTTCGCCTCCTGCGGCACCACCGATCCTGCGCCCGCTTGCGGCTCTGCTGACCCCAAGGCCGCACCTGCTTGCGGTACTGCCTGCGGCTCTGCTGATCCGGCCGCCGCTCCTGCCTGCGGCTCTGCCGATCCCGCGGCTGCTCCTGCCTGCGGTTCCGCCGACCCCAAGACTGCTCCGGCCTGTGGCACCGCTTGCGGCGCTGCGGACGCTCAGTAAGCAATCGCTAGGAAGGGACTCGTAATGGATGCTCAGACTTGCCTCAAAAAGATGCAGCTTGCCGGGACGCTTTCCCTGGCAACCGTGGACGAAAGTGGCGCACCGCAAATTCGCTGCGTGAGCGCCGTCCATTACGAGCCCCGTGCTATCTACTTTCTCACGGCACGTGGCAAGGAGATGGCCTGTCAGCTTATGGCCGATGGACGTGTCCAAACGCTCGTTCACACGCGGTTTAACGAGATGATCCGCATGTCCGGCGTTGCCACTCCTGTCTCGGAGTCCGAGCAAGTTCACTGGCGCGACGTGATTTACGCCGAGCAGCCGTATCTTGCCAACGTGTATCCCGGTGATACGCGCGAGATCAACATCATCTTTAAGGTTGAGAACATAGTACTCGACTACTTTAACCTGGGAGTTCATCCCATCGAGCGCGCGGTCTTTACCTTAGACGAGGGCACGGCGTCTGTGCCCGCCAAGGGATTCTGCATCGATGCCGATGCGTGCATCGGTTGCGGCACCTGCCTTGAGCACTGCCCGCAGAAGTGCATCGAGCCGGGAGACGCCTATCGCATAGAGCCCGAGCACTGCCTGCATTGCGGCGCCTGTGCCGAGAATTGCCCCGTCGGCGCCGTTTCGCGTCTGTAGCCCAAATACCGTCATCAGTTTTAACATCGACCAAGGGAGTCCCACGATGCAAAAGCCTGCGTTTGCCTTCCAGTGGCACATTACGGATGAATGCGACCAGCGTTGCAAACATTGCTATATCTTTGCCAACGGTGCCTGCGCCGGTTTCAAGCGCATGCCGTGGGAACAGATGGTCCAGGTCGTCGATCAGGCCCAGGCGCTCTGCGAGCGCATCGGTCGTCAGCCGTACATTTACGTTACGGGCGGTGACCCCATTCTTCATCCCGATTTTTGGCGCCTTGCCGAGCTCCTGCACGAACGCGGTTTTATGTGGTGCGTGATGGGCAATCCGTTCCATCTGACCGACGAGGTCTGCGCTCGCATGAAAGAGCTGGGTTGTCGTAAATACCAGCTCTCGCTCGATGGACTCGAGGCGACGCACGACTACTTCCGTAAACCCGGCTCGTTTGCCGAGACCTTGCGCGCCATCGGTTGCCTTAAGCGCACCGGCATCTGGGTCGCCGTCATGAATACAGTATCGAGCATGAATGCTGCCGAGCTGCCGCAGCTCATCGATCTGGTGGCAAGCCTCGAGGTCGATGTGTTCGCCTTTGGGCGGTACTGCCCCACGTCGGGTCAAAAGCGTGACGAGTTTCATCTGGAGCCGCTGGAGTATCGCGATGTATTGCTGGCCGCACAAGAGCGCATGGAGTTCCATCGGGCGGCGGGCTGCAAGACGTTCTTCCAGCTCAAGGACCACCTGTGGACGCTGCTTTTGTGGGAACAGGGTAAGTTCACCATTCCTGAGGATGCCAAGCCCGGCATGATCTATGACGGCTGCCACTGCGGTACGGGCCATATGACGGTGCTGCCTACGGGCGATGTCTATGCGTGTCGTCGCATGGAGAGTAAGGTGGGTAACGTTGCCGAGAATTCGCTGGAGGAGCTCTTCTTCTCTCCACAAATGGAAGCCAAGCGCGATTTTAAGAAGTTCAAGAAATGCTCTAAGTGTGAGCTCTTCGGTTGGTGCCGTGGGTGTCCTGCGGTGACGTACGGCTACACGGGTGATATGTACGATGCCGATCCCCAGTGCTGGAAAGAGATTGAGGAGTAGGGCTATCGCCTAGTCATTGGGGACGTTCCTTAACGACTAGTCATTTAAGAACGTCCCCAATGACTACCTGCAAAAAGCTGTACGCCAGCATCCAAAGATGTCGAAAATGGTCGACTTTGGATGCTGACGTACATGCTTGGGTCCGACGGGGAGTGGGCCTAGGCAATCATTGCATCAAGTGTTATGAGTTCCCTGAGCCGCTCCGTGCGTGTTTGCCCATGGCGTTTTGCCTTCTCGTCAAATGCCTCAAGAACCGACTCGCCCACACGTGCCGATAAAACGACGCTCGGCTCATCAGAGATTGGCGGTCTTCCCAACTTGATGGTGCGACCTTTTGGCCACTCATCTTTTTCGTAGGCTTCTGCGGCTTTCTCCAACTCTCCAGGGGCAAATCCCATCATCTTTTCGAGCTGCTTAGCATTCATGGCGCCTCCTGTCGATCGACATAATGTCGAGCGCTGGTTCTCGGATTTCCTTTTTTGTATACAGTTTTGTAGACAAAAATACAAGCAGTTTATCAGACTAATTAGCTTGTTTTGACCCGCCTGTTCGATAGGAAATGAGCATTGACTGCTTCGATACTCCCTTGCTTTTTAGCTTGGAATTTGGATGCTCATTGAACTTCCGGAGGGGAGCGTTTTATTAAGCTATCGAGATTCTGGGCAGGAGCTCTCACCGGTCTTCGGTAGTGGGACCAGCTTAATTCGCGACACAGTGTGTCACGAATTGGAGTAGCCGTTGGGTATCCTTTAATGACTAGTCATTATAAGAACGTCCAAGTACCGATTTTGTCATTTAGAGTCGTCCCTAACGACTATTCTGGGGGGTCGTGGTCAAAAAAGGGCAAATATGAGTACTGTTGCCATTATGGTCGCATTTATTTTGCTATAAATAGTAGCTCCTGATGAGATTTGTTCCCATTAGGAGCTACTTTTATTAAACATATGAGGAGAAATGACGTCGCCTGCGGACGCGTGGGACGTTGAATAGTTCCTGAAATGATCAAAATCGCTGCTACTAAACAGGTAGCAGTACTCATATTTGCCCTTTTTTGACCACAGCCCTCTCGGGAACCCTTTCCAGAGGCGTCAAACAGCCGTAATCCAAAGGCGCCTCGGTAGCGCGCAGAGATGTGGTGTAAGAGGCGGGGCATGCCCCGCCTCTTCTCTTT
>CABUBS010000036.1 GCA_902489855.1 uncultured Collinsella sp. | reverse complement strand
AACATACTGGAACGGAATAAAACGGGGCCGTTGGCACTATCGCCAGCGGCCCCGTTTTTGCACTATCCGCTATGCCTTACTCGGCATCCTCGACCTCATACGAATCCGCCTCGGCTGGCTCATCGTTTGTCTCTGCCGCAGCCCCGCGTGCCTCGTCAAACGCCGCCTTCATGGTCTTGTTGCCCCACGTGAGCTTGCGAATGGTAAGATCGTCGGCTTTCTTGTTGGCAAGGCGCAGATTGTTCTCGGAGGACAGCAACGCCTCCTTGGTTTTCTGCAGATGGCTAATCGTCTTGTCGATCTCATCGATTGCCGTTTGGAACTTGCGGCTCGCGATCTCGTAGTTGCGGCCGAAATCGTTCTTGAACTTCTCCATCTTGGCTTCGAAGTTCGTGACATCGATATTCTGCTGCTTGTACTCCGCCAGCTCCTGCTTATAGCGAAGCGAACCCATGGCGGCATTGCGCAGCAGCGTAATGATGGGAATGAAGAACTGCGGGCGGATCACATACATCTTCTCGTAGCGATAGCTCACGTCCACGATTCCCGCGTTGTAAAGCTCGCTTTCGGGCTCGAGCAGCGTGCAGAGCACCGCGTACTCACAGCCTTTCTGGCGACGATCGTGATCGAGTTTCTTAAAGAAGTCCTCGTTTTTGTGCTTGGTCGCGGTCTCGTCGTTCTCGTTTTTCATCTCGAACATAATCGAAATGACCTCGTTACCGCTTGCGTCGCACTCGCGGAAGATAAAGTCGCCCTTGGTGCCCTCGGACGCATCGTTATCCTTCTCGAAGTACGCGTTAGGAAACGCCGTCATGCGCAGACGGTTAAACTCGGTCTCGCAGTGCTGCTCGAGCGACTCGCCCACCATCTTGGTGGACAGGCGGACCTTCATGTCCTTAAGGCGCTCAATCTCTTCGTCCTTGTAGCGAATCAGGTCATCGCTCGCGCGCTTGGCCTGCGCAAGCTCGAGCTCGTGTGCCGCCTTGACCTGTTCCTCGCGAGAATCGCGCACTGCCAGCTCGCTCGTCAGCTTGGCACGCGCCTCGTCGCGCTCACGCTCCGCCGCGGCGACTGCTTCCGACAGGTTCATCTTTGCCGTCAGCTCCTGCTCACGCAGCTGGGCGCGCAGGCCCTCTGCCTCCTGCTCGGACTGAGCCTTTGCGGTGGAGAACTTCTCCTTCACTTTCGCCTGATAGTCGGCGAGCGTACGCTCGGCCTCGCTGCGAGCGGCATCAAGCTCACGCTGGGACTCGGCGGCGGCAGCGGCAAGTGCCATCTCCTGGGCCTTGTCTGCAGCGGAGAGCTTCGCCTGCAGCTCGGCAATCTGAGCGTCGCGTGCGGACAGGTCGTTTTGCGCGGCGCCACGCGCCGCCGCCTCGGCAAGCTTGGCTTCGTCGTCTTTGCGTCCCAGCTGTGCACGCAGGCTGTCAATCTCACGCTGGAGCTCGGCGTTCTCCTTTTGGGCATCGGCACGAGCCTCAATAGCCGCACGCTGACTTGCGCTCTCGCGCTCTGCGGCAGCACCCTCGAGCTTGGCGCGTAGCTCGGCAAGCTCGGCGTCGCGCTTGGCAACTTCCTGTGCCAACTCCTGAGCCGCGATATTCTTCTGTTCAGTGAGCTGAGCGCTGCGCTGAGATTCCACCTCCCGTAAGGCGGCAGCCGAGCGCGAGCGTTCAAGCTCCAGTGCCTGCTCGCCCTCGCGCTGGACGGCCTTCACGCGCTCATCCAGGTCGCGCGAGAACTCCGTATCGCGCACCTGTTTGACGATATCCGCATAGCCGGACGCATCGACCTTAAAGACTTCGCCGCAATGCGGGCACCTGATCTCGTTCATAGCAGCTCCTCGATGGACGCACATTTCAACTGCCTACACTCTACCGCGGCACGCGGACAAAAAAGGCGCCGCCGCCATAATGGCAACGGCGCCAGAACCACCACAAAGGCGCCTGTCCCCATTGTGGTGGTTTGGGAGCCTTACAGGTCGCGGTAGTCAATCAGATGCAGATCGTCCTGAGCCTCGAGCCACGCCCGCAGCTCGGGGTCGATCAGTGCATCGACTTCCTTGGTGCGATCGGTCGTAAGCGAACTATTCTCTAGGATAAAGCGATCGAGATAGCCCGGATGGCACACGAAGACGACCGTCTCGCCGTCTGCCATCTCGCGAACCGTCTGCATAATCGAGTCCTTAGGCTCGTAGCCCGGCTCCATCGAATGCATCACCATGCGCAGGTCGGTATCTCCGCAGTGCACCACGGCCGTGGGGTCGAAGCTCGCCTTTTGCTCCTTAAGGCCCAGCTCCTGCGCCACCGCCGAAATCGCTCGATTGAGGTTTTTGCTCATAACGGCGTGGGCCTCAAAGTAATCGGGCTCGCGACCCACGATCTCGACAAAGTGATCGTGCTGCGCACGAATTTCAATGCATGCCTCGTCGAAGTCAATCAGTTCCTCGCCACGCTTAAAGCGCTCGCGGAAGGTACGGCTGCTATGGAACTCACCGTTTTCATCGAGCAGGCTTGGAATGAGTGCCGGATCGGCACACGGCTTGCCCAGGCACACGTTGGTATGCTGGCCCACCGCAATGTCAGCATCCGCCACGAGTGACCAGCCATGCTCGGCCTCGGGCATATTTGGCATGAGTCCCACCGAGCACACCAGGCCCTCATCGACGCTGCGGGCGATCCCTAAGTCAACGGCATACGAATAGCCGAGATCGTCGGCACGAATAAGCAGTTGTTTCATAACGACTCCAATCTATGGAAAAACCACCACAAAGGTGCCTGTCCCCTTTATGGTGGTTTGAAAGCTACAGTCCAAAGAAGCTCAAGATCTGGTCTCGGTTTACGGGCTTGTAGCCATTGGCGTCGAGGCCCACATCGTAGCGGTAGATGGGGCGTTCGCGATCACGGTTGCGCGTGTTGGTGCGGTCTCCCCTGCTGTGGATATGTCCGTGCAGCATAATGGCGCCACGCGCTTTGCCGTTCCAACTGAGCATGGGGTAATGGCTCAAAACCAGGCGATGTCCCTTGGCATAGCCGGGGGCAATTTCCAGGTAATCGCGCACGTCATCCCAAATGTGCGGTGCGTCCGGATCTTCCCAATCGCCGTCATGGTTACCGCGGATGAGCGTCACGTTCTGACAGGCAATGCGCTCGCGCAGGAGCACGGCCTCCGCCATGGGCAAGCGATACGTAAAGTCTCCCAGGATATAGAGGCGGTCGTCCACAGCCACGCACTCATTGATGGCATCGATGACCTTGCGGTTCATCTCCTCGACCGAATCAAACGGTCGATCCATGTCGTGCAAGATATTCGTATCGCCCAGGTGCAGATCGGCGGTAAACCACATCATCGTCTATGCCCTCATTTCGCAGCGCGTATAAGACCTGTTTAGTATACAGACGCGGCGATGAGACAGTCACCCAAAGAGCCCGCCGAACAGGCCTCGGCGACGCTTGTCCTGCTTTTTCGAAGCGTCATCCCGCGCCTTCTTGCCCTGCCGCTTCTTACGGTCCTGCTCCAACTCATCGTCATCGAGTAGCATATCCCACTCAAACGGATCGTCTGTCAGATCGAACAGGTCATCGTCATCAAACACGTGCGCCTCCATTACCGATTAGCGAGCATCCACAACATAGTTGAGAAGTCTACGGGCCCGTGCGGACACAAATTCATCCCGTCCGCGTCTTTCAATCGCTTGCCGCAACGCTTGCGCGGCGGAACGCTTACAGCTAAGATAGGGACACGGATGGCACCCGTGGCTGCGGGTCTTGCCAACTCCGATACACGTTTTCATCGTGAGAAGTGGCCGTCTTCGCTTACGCGGGGGCGGCCACTTTGTTTATCCCTATGTCATCTGATTCTAATGCACAAACATGCGCACGAATTTGTGCTTCCAGCTTGCGTAAGGAGCATAGCGGAATGGCACGTCCAGCCAGGTTGCCTTGTTCACGATGCTCTTCTTGTGGCTAAACGTATCGAAGCTCTCGCGTCCATGGTACTGTCCCATGCCGCTCGCACCCATGCCGCCAAAGCCCATATGGCTCGTAGCCAGGTGCATGATCGTGTCGTTGACGCAGCCGCCGCCAAAGGGCACGTAGCGCACAAAGCGCTGCTGAACTGCGCGGTCTTGACTAAAGATATACAGGGCCAACGGCGTCGGGCAATCCGTAATAAACGTCTCTGCCTCGTCTAGGCTCTCAAACGTCAGCACCGGCAAGATGGGGCCGAAAATCTCCTCCTGCATCACGGCGTCATCGGGGGACACGCCGTCCAAAATCGTCGGCTCGATCTTGAGCGAAGTCTCGCGCGCGGTACCTCCAAGCACAACCTTATCGGGATCGATCAGCCCGCGCACGCGCGCAAAATGCTTGGCGTTGACGATATGCCCGTAATCTTCGTTATCGAGCGGATGCTCGCCAAACATACGGCGGGTCTCTTCCTTGATGAGACCCAGCAGCTCGTCGTGCACGCGCGTATCGACCAGCAGGTAGTCGGGCGCCACGCAGGTCTGCCCCACGTTGAGCCATTTACCAAAGGCGATACGGCGTGCCGCGACCTTCAAGTTAGCCGTCGCATCCACGATGCAGGGACTCTTTCCGCCCAGCTCAAGCGTCACGGGCGTGAGGTTTTTACTTGCACGCTCCATGACGAGCTTGCCGACCGGAACGCTACCGGTAAAGAAGATCTTGTCCCAGCACTCATCGAGCAACACTTCGTTTTCGGCACGCCCGCCTTCGACGACCGTCACCAAGCGCGGATCAAATGCCTCTTCACAGATTTGCTTGAGCACCGCGCTCGATGCCGGAGCATAGGCGCTCGGCTTGATGACCACGGTATTGCCCGCGGCAAGGGCGCCGGCGAGTGGCTCGAGCGTCAGCAAAAACGGGTAGTTCCACGGAGCCATGATGAGTGTGACGCCATAGGGCACGGACTGCGTCTTGCACACGCTCACGGCGTTAGCGAGGTCGCACGGACGCAGGCGCGGACGACTCCATCGCGCCACATGAGCGATCTGATGACGAATCTCGGAAAGCGACGTGCCGATCTCGCACATATAGGCCTCGTCATGCGACTTGCCCAGATCGGTCTTGAGCGCATGGGCAATATCGGCCTCGTGGGCCCGCACCGCATCGCGTAAACTCACGAGCGCACGACGTCGAGCATCGACATCAAACGTGGCGTGCGTCTTAAAGTAGGCGCGCTGATCGCCGACGATGCACGCAATTTCCTCGGTGTTCATGGACCCTCCTAGTTCTCGCCCTCAAACATACCACCTGCAACGACTTCATACATATGCTCGAGCTCCAAGCGGTCCATTAATAGCGGAACGGGGTACAGGGGATTGGCCTCGGCATCGGCATGCGCCGCCATCTCAGGAATGTCGGAGCGGCGAATGCCCGTCACATATTTGGGTATGCCCAAGGCGGCGTTCATGCGGTCGACCCAATCGATAAAGGCCTCAGCAGCCACGTTGTCCAGCGCATTAGCCGGCGCAATGCCGGCCATGCGGGCGAGATCGGCGAGCTTGGGAGCAGCAGCTTCGCCATAGGCGCGAAGCATGTGCGGCAGGATGATGGCGTTGGCCAAGCCGTGGGGAATCCCGTAACGCCCGCCCAGGCTGTGCGCGATGGCATGGACGTATCCAACATAAGAGCGCGTAAAGGCAACGCCCGCTTTATACGCCGCCGAAAGCATATTGCGGCGCGCACGCATGTTGCCACCGCACTCATAGGCCTCGAGCAAATTGTCGTGGATGAGCTGCACCGCCTGGCGCGCCATCTTGCGCGTATAGGGCGTGGTGCTGCGCCCGATAAAGGCCTCGACGGCATGCGTCAGGGCGTCCATGCCCGTTTGCCCCGTAATGGAGGCGGGCAGGCCGCGCGTAAACTCGGGGTCGTGCACCGCAAAGCGCGGGATCAGCACAAAGTCGTTAATGGGATACTTGTAGTGCGTCTCGTCGTCGGTAATTACCGCTGCAAGCGTGACCTCGCTTCCCGTGCCCGCCGTGGTGGGAACGGCGATGAGCAGCGGCAGGCGACGATGGATACGCAACAGGCCGCGCATCTTGTTGATGGGCTTCTTTGGCTGCGCGATGCGCGCGCCCACGCCCTTGGCGCAGTCCATGGCCGAACCGCCGCCAAAGCCGATAATGGCCTGGCAGGCGCTCTCTCGATACAGAGATGCCGCTTCCTCCACGTTTGAGACCGTGGGGTTCGCACGTGTTTCGGCATAGACCGCAGCGCTAATTCCCTTGGACGCGAGCGCTGTCTCGAGCG
Source organism: uncultured Collinsella sp. (assembly GCA_902489855.1). Taxonomy (GTDB): domain Bacteria; phylum Actinomycetota; class Coriobacteriia; order Coriobacteriales; family Coriobacteriaceae; genus Collinsella. The sequence goes on along the minus strand of CABUBS010000036.1, from coordinate 7,316 downwards.
GTGCCGTGAGCCCCAGACGGGCAATGCCGGGATCTGTCACGATAAGAACATGGTGTATTGAACGCTTTTGAAGCACTGCGGGCACTTCCTCAGCGTGCTCTAAAATGCGTGGCTCGGTATAGGGCAGCACCGGCAATGCGATGCGAAAAACCGTTTGATACGTTCGGCACCAGGCGCGGCGGGCTAGATGCATAAAGGAAGCTCCTTCATTTGTTGATTGGTCAACATTTGCTCGACCGATTGTACTCATCGGAGGTCGCACGAGGTCTAGCAATCGTTAATCAATCAACATCTACACATGCTTAAATTGTTTTATTAAAAATCATTCCTAATAGGCTTCACATTTGGTTGCATTTATGGATAATAGAACTCGTCAAGACGCACGTCCGGAGAGGGCCCTTACGGGACCGGACGAGCGCACAATCGCCATCGATCGAAAGGATCGAATCATGAAGTTTGTTTGCCCCGTTTGCGGTTATGTGGAAGAGTTCGACGGCGACCAGCTGCCCGAGGACTTCAAGTGCCCCCAGTGCGGCGTTCCCGGTTCTCGTTTCCTGAAGCAGGAGGAGGGCCAGCTCGAGTGGGCTGCCGAGCACGTCGTGGGCGTCGCCAAGATGGAGGGCGTCTCCGAGGACATCGTTGCCGACCTGCGCGCCAACTTTGAGGGCGAGTGCTCCGAGGTCGGTATGTACCTGGCCATGGCTCGCGTCGCTCATCGCGAGGGCTACCCCGAGATCGGCCTGTACTGGGAGAAGGCTGCCCACGAGGAGGCCGAGCACGCCGCCAAGTTCGCCGAGCTCCTGGGCGAGGTCGTGACCGATTCCACCAAGAAGAACCTCGAGATGCGCGTTGAGGCCGAGAATGGCGCCACCGCCGGCAAGACCGATCTTGCCAAGCGCGCCAAGGCCGCCGGTCTCGATGCTATCCACGACACCGTGCACGAGATGGCCCGCGACGAGGCTCGCCACGGCAAGGCTTTCGCCGGCCTGCTCAAGCGTTACTTTGGCTAAGCCAACTGCCTGAGACATAACCTCTAGCTCGAAGAAGGCCCGGACCGTATTGGTTCGGGCCTTTTTAATATGAGCAGGACATTGTCAAGAGGCAAAATCGGGCCTGGCCCCAACGATATGGGGTCAGGCCCTCTCCCTATATCAGCCCGTCCGCGGCGACCTCGGCGTGTCTTCCCGACGCTCGTCTTTGCAGTTTAATATCCGCCCGTGGCGATCTCTCGCTGGGCAATCCGTTGCTACGGCTGAGGCTTCTTCGTCGAACCGACAGTCTGTGCACGCGTGTGGCGCCCTGGGCGCTCGCAGAAAAGGGACCTGAGGTTCGCCTCAACGGCTTCGGATCAAACCGCTTCCGGGGTGATCGGCTTATGTGCGGGGGGCCGGCCCCCTACGCCTCCTCGGCCATGAGGCCGACCGCCCACACCCAGCAGGCGAGCTCGCGCGCCGTGGCCACGTTCGCCTTGTTGCCGTGGACCCCGCGCGCGAGCAGCGCCTCCCGCCTCTCGACCAGCCTCCGCACGCCCTTGGCGGCATGCCTCCGGGCGCCCCGGTCCGGGGCCTGGCCCTTGGCGAGGTCCTTCGGCCGCCCCGAGCACGTCAGGTAGTGCCACGCGGCCTCGACCAGCGTCTTCCTCAGGTGCTTGTTGCCGGCCTTGGTGATCGCGCCCCTGCGGTCGCTCTCCCCGCTGGAGTGCTCGGAGGGCGTCAGGCCGACCCACGCCGCGAACGAGCGGGCGTTCCTGAACCTCGAGAACTCGCCGGCCTCGAACACGAGGTCGGCGGCGGACGCGGTGTCTACGCCCTTGAGGCAGCGCAGGGAGTCGACCCTCCTCCTCCACCTGGGCTTGCGGGCCTCGGCCTCGACGAGCCCCTCGAGCCTCGCCTTCTCCTCCGCCGCCCGCCTGACCGCGTCGACGTAGTAGGCGAGCACGTCGTTGTCGGCCCTCTCCGCGAACCTTATCGACTCGATCCAGGACCAGTGCGCCCGGGTCCAGTTGCCCTTCCTGCGGCCGGTGGGCGTCCTCTCGTCGAAGGCGAGCCCGTGCCTGAGCAGGAACTTGGAGAGCCGCTGCTTCGAGCGCGAGAGGTCGTCCCTCGCGTCCTCGAGCGCCCTGGTCAGGTCGCGGGCGGCCTCGCACTCGTCGTCGGGGACCCACACCTCGACCACGTTGCCGACCGACAGCATGCGGGCGAGGAACTCGGCGTCGTTGCGGTCGTTCTTCCTGCGCCTGTCCGCGCTGGGCTTGATCATCTTCGAGACGGCGCCGACCACGCAGTCGACCCCCAGGCCGGAGAGCCTCTTCTGCAGGTCGAAGCCCGTGACCCCGGACTCGTACACGCACCTGGCCCTGGGGTCCACGGAACGGACCCACTCCGCGACGGCGCCGGCGTCGTAGCCGAAGGTCGCGGCACGTACCTCCCCGGTCATGACGTCGAGGGAGACGGCCTTTATCGAGCGGGCGTGGACGTCGAGGCCGATGAAGGTGGTAGTATCGAGCATGGGAGCCCCTTCCATGAATGCGGCGTGGCCGCCACGGTTGGATTAGACACTCACCATTGTCGGCCTAATCCGCGGTCTTTCATGCAGCAGGGGCTCTCAATGTTTTTATGTCCTGCTCATATCGTCTGTGCCTCGAGGACTCGTTAACGCCCTGAAATAGAGCTATCTTCGGCATCGGTCTCTCGTCAAAAACTAAGTGAGTAGACTTTTCGAAACTTGCCGAGCAGACCATCCGTATTGCTTTATAAAGTCGCAGGTAAATGACTTGTTTCAAAACGGCCTGGTCGCCAAAGTGCCAAAAGCCTACTCACTTAGAACCGCAGCCGTCCACGATCGAGCTGTTTTGTGTCTAACGGGCATCTTTCCGTCAATTACTCCCAATTTTGTCCAGTCAACGAATAGTTCAGACCGGAGTAATGTCTCAGCCCTTTGCTCATCTGAGCTTTTATCACGATATTCAGCATCGAGCATCCTGCATACGGCCTTAACGATCGCGTGGAATCTACCCTCATCGGATATCTGTCTGTGTGTCAGGAGAAGTACATCGTAGCCCATGGCCTGAAGGGCCGTCATGCGGTCAGCGTCACGCAAGCCATCCCCTGCGCATCCGTGCGAGGCCTTTCCCTGACATTCAATGGCCACCTGTCGCCTGCCGTCCGGCGAAGAAAGAAGTAGGTCGATATACACACGGGACTTTCCCACAATCGCTCGAGCACTTGTGCTTAGCATCACTTCAACATTAAGCTCTATGCCGCAGAAACCTTCGCCTCCCAGGGATCGCGGCAGTGCAAGTAGCAAATACGCCTCGACCTCAAAAGGCGACGCGGCGCCCAATGGAACGAGTTGCGATACCGCTATAAATCTATTGCCGTAACGCATCCCGCAAACATCTGAACAAAAACGGTCAAGGTCTCCGCCCAAAACCAAAGCGTCTCGACGCCATAAATTTGAGGCGGTGCCGTCCTCGGACGGGCAGCGCACCCAACCGAACGTTGTCGAAATCGCGCCCGAATCAATTGCACGCGAAAGCTCCGCCTCAAGTGCCGCCGGCAGGGCACACACCGCAAACAAGCCACACATCTCCGCCAATACCAAAAGAAGCTGAAGATCCGTCAGATGCCGTGACATGATGAATGCCGTCAGTAGAGGAGACGTAATCAAAAATCCATGCTCCGTTTCCAGTACGGATTCCCTGGGAAGCTCACCAAGAAACAGCCGCTGCCTAATGCTGGCAGGACAAGTCCGTTTGTTTCTCGTCTGAACCAATGTATGCAACGGAAAACCGAGCGCGACCGCAGCCGTCGGGTTGCGGGCGAGATCATATCGCTGCCGGTCTTCTTCCGGTCGTGGAAGCGGCGGACACAAAGCGCGGACTTGAGGAGGCAAACGCCAGTACCTAAAAGCCGATATGTCACAAAGTAGATCCTTCATAGGCACAGGAGAACACGAATTTCAACCCAGTCAGTCACGCATTGGCGCGAACGCACCAAAAATGGCGCCGAACGGACTGCCAAGTTTTCAACAGCCCTCCCCAACTGGCCAAAAGCTTGCCGAGAGCTGGACGAAGCTCTGTTGAAAACCCCATTTTATTTCTCAAGCAGAAGCTTTGCGCGACAAGTGAGTAGACTTTTTTGAACATCCCGAGCAGCCCGGTCATCCTGCTTTTCAAAACCGAAGGTAGATAGCTTGTTACAAAACTTCCTGGTCGCCAAAGTGCTAAAAGTCTACTCACTTAGGTTGCAGAGTGCCCCCCATTAGCTGCAATTCCAAGGTAGTTAGCACTTTTGGACTCAGATCGTCATACTGGACAAGAATTTGAGTTGAGTTTTCAGGGACAGATGCGCCATCGGCACACCAATAACAGTCACTGATATCGACAAAAGGGATGCTCGAGCGCGCGAGAGCCTGCGCAAAAGAGCTTCCGCCCGTTCCACGCTCCGCAACCACGGTACAGTAAAGGCCCGCATCTGCCTGCTCGATCGAGACCTCCCCTGCCGGAAACGCTTTCCGCACAAGCGCCATCAGGCCATCACGCGCCTCACGAGCACGAACGCGCACGCGGTTCACATGCCGCTCGTAATCACCCGATTCCAGCAAACGAGCCAAAGCGACCTGGTCGACAGAACTCACCGACGAGGCATAGAAACCAAGGTTGCACCTAAACCGCTCCATCAGCTCATCGGGCAGCACCATGTACGCTAGACGCAACGCCGATGAAAGGCTCTTCGAAAACGTGTTGGTGTAGATAACCGACTGGGCGGCATCAATCGACGCGAGCGCGGGAATCGGCTTCCCGGCAAGGCGAAACTCACAATCAAAGTCATCTTCGATGAGATACCGACCTGGTCGCTCAGCGGCCCAGCTCAGAAGCGCATAGCGACGCGCAATGCTCGTCACAAGACCGGTCGGATACTGATGGGACGGCATCAGGTGAAGGACATCGGTCCCGCTTTTCTGCAGAGTGCTCAAGTCCACGCCCTCATCATCCAACGGGATATGTCGAACTTTGCAGCCCATAGCCTGATAGATACGCGTCAGACGCAAATAGCCCGGATCCTCAACCGCATACACCTTGTCCGCGCCAAGCAACTGAACCAACATGGTATCGAGCAGCTGGGCGCCCGCACCGATAACGATGTTGTTGGGGTCGACATTCATACCCCTTGTCCCGTGCAGATGGTGAGCAATTGCGCGTCGTAGCCGAGCGGTGCCCTGCGCCGGCGCGGTCGAAAAGATTTCGCGTTCGTCTTCGGATGTCAGCGTCGCCCGTAGCGCGCTTTGCCAAAGCCGCGCCGCCTCCAAAGCGGAAGGAGAAAGTGCATCGAATCGCTCGGCCTGTCCATCGGCATCATGCGCGCTGGGGCCCACAGAGACGGTATCTCGGTCGATGCTCCCCGTAGCCAAAGGCAAAACCGGTGCATCCGGAAGCTCGCAAGCGTAGTAGCCACGCCGCGGCTTTGAGCAAATATAGCCCTCGGCAAGTAACTGGCTATATGCATTCTCGATGGTAATAACACTGATTCCCAGATGACTGGCAAAGGCGCGCTTAGACGGCAGATGCTCCCCCGCCGCAATACGTCCAGCAACGATATCATCTCGAATTTGCTGGTAAACATACTCATAAAGCGATGCCTCGCCGCGTTGTTCCAAATTGTAGTCAAGCATGAGCCTATCACCTGACCTTATTAAGTCATTCGATCTGGTATTAGTCTGACCTTGTAATTATCTCGAAAACTGAGTATTTTGTCATACCCAGCTCCCCGATAGGATGTTCCGTCAAGCAATGCACATGCCAACCAAGGAGCAGCCATGGCAGAACAGACCAGCAAGGCCGATCGCGTCAAACTCAATCGCGAACTCGCGCAGATGCTCAAGGGCGGCGTCATCATGGACGTCACCACGCCCGAGCAGGCACGCATCGCCGAGGAGGCAGGCGCCTGCGCCGTCATGGCTCTCGAGCGCATCCCGGCCGACATCCGTGCCGCAGGCGGCGTCTCGCGCATGAGCGACCCCAAGATGATCAAGGGCATCCAGGAGGCCGTCTCCATCCCCGTCATGGCCAAGTGCCGCATCGGTCACATCGTCGAGGCGCAGGTCCTGCAGGCCATCGAGATCGATTACATCGACGAGTCCGAGGTTCTCTCCCCTGCCGATGACGTCTATCACATCGACAAGACCCAGTTTGACGTGCCGTTTGTCTGCGGCGCCCGTGATCTGGGCGAGGCGCTGCGCCGTGTTGCCGAAGGCGCCACGATGATTCGCACCAAGGGTGAGCCGGGTACGGGCGACGTCGTTCAGGCCGTGCGTCACATGCGCAAAATCCAAAAGCAGATCCGCGACGTAGTTGCCCTGCGCGACGACGAGCTCTTTGAGGCAGCCAAGCAACTGCAGGTTCCGGTCGAGCTGGTGCGCGAGGTCCATGCCACGGGTAAGCTTCCCGTCGTGAACTTTGCCGCTGGCGGCGTAGCGACCCCCGCCGACGCCGCGCTGATGATGCAGCTGGGTGCCGAGGGCGTCTTTGTCGGCTCGGGCATCTTTAAGAGCGGCGACCCCGCCAAGCGCGCCGCCGCCATCGTCAAGGCCGTGGCAAACTTCACCGATGCCAAGCTCATCGCCGAGCTTTCGGAGGACCTGGGCGAGGCCATGGTGGGCATCAACGCCGACGAAATCGAGATCATCATGGAGGAACGCGGGCGCTAGTCCAGCAGAAAGGATCGCACATGAGCGATTATGCAGACCAGACGGTCGCCGTGCTGGCGGTCCAAGGTGCTTTTGCCGAGCACGAGGCAAGACTATCCGAGCTGGGCGCACGTTGTATTGAGCTGAGGCAGGCGGCTGATTTGAAGCAGGACTTTGACCGTCTGGTACTTCCCGGCGGCGAGTCTACCGTTCAAGGGAAGCTGCTTGATGAGTTGGACATGCTCGAGGAGCTTCGTGCCCGTATCGCTGAAGGTATGCCCGTCCTGGGCACCTGCGCCGGCCTGATTCTACTGGCTCACGACCTTGCCGCCCATGACGATAAGGGCACGCCGCGTCTGGAAACCATGGATGTACTTGTCGAGCGCAATGCCTACGGCAGGCAGCTCGGCAGCTTTCGAACCAAGGGGCAAATAGCCGGCATCGACGGTGAAGTGCCGCTGACGTTTATCCGCGCGCCCCGCATCGTCGAGGTCCACGGCGACGCCAAGGCCTTAGCGAAAGTCGACGGTCGTATTGTCGCCGCCCGTCAGGGCAACCAGCTCGGCGTAACCTTCCACCCCGAGCTCGACGACGATAAGGGACGTTCCTTTTCTGCCGGCAGCTTGGGA
>CABUBS010000035.1 GCA_902489855.1 uncultured Collinsella sp. | reverse complement strand
CGCCCGCTTTTCCGGAGCGCTTGTTATTGCCGTGGTCCTTGCCACTGCCGGAGCTGCTTCCGCCGGAGCCGCCGCCCTCGTCAGTACCGCCGCCGCTCGAGCCGCCATCGCCGTCTGCTGTCATCGGGGCGTCGTGAAGTCCTGTCGTATCCGCGCTGCCGCATACGCCGACCTGAACTTCTGAGCGCTCGCATGCCGCGTCGGGCACATGAAGCTCGTGCAGTACGGCACCCAGCGCTGAGTTTGCGCCCGGTCGAATTTCCTCGAGCGTTACGGGATCGAGCGCCACCAGATTGCGCGCCTTCGCATATAGCGTTACGCGTTTGCCCACTTCGTCGCTCCAACTCTCGGGGATGGCGAAGCTCATGCGGAACTGTGCCGTGCAACCCGGTGCCAGCACGGCGTTGCCGTTGTCGGCTACCAGCGGGTGCGTTGCAAAATGTGTGCCCAGCGTCTCGAGCGCGTACTTCACGTGTGCCATGTCGTTGGCCGAAGCGTCCTCGGCAAGCTCTGGATCGTAGATCGAAGCCATGCGTGCGTTCACTCCGAATCCGATGGATGCGCTGGAGAACGGCTGGCTGGAGCCCTCTCGGTACAGATCGATCGTGCCGGCGGTCAGCAAGGTGTTGCCGTCGTTTCGCACCGTGACCATGAAGGATTCGCCTGCTGCTCCGGGCACCACCGCGCCCGAGGTAGCGACCGCGCCCGTCGGAGTGGCACACGCCACCAAGGGCACTTCGATGCCGTGCAGCTCTGCCTCGCTCTTCTCCGCGCTCACAATGTGCGTGGCGAGCGCGGAGAGCATGCCTCCCGACGTCAAAAATGTCGTTATCTGATCGACGGGATGGTCCAGCTCGCACATCACGAACGGCTCCGTGAACAGATCGCCTGCCAAGGTGCTGGCGAAGATGCGGAAGTGCTTGCCCATCACTGCTACCGGGTTGCCTTCTTCGTCGTAGGTTTGTCCCACCTTGCCATCGGTATTCTCTACATAGAGCACGCACCTGCCGTTGTTGCTTACGCTAAACGATGCCGGACCACAGCCTGCGGCACCCACGGGCTGCGTTGCAAATGCCGATGCGCCTCGCGTCCAAGTAATATGCTGCAGTTGCTCGTTGACGGTTGCCAAAAAGCCCGAATGTTGTGGCCACGGTACCGCACGGGGTACCGTAGCGTCTGGTGACATAACGCCCCAGCCCGCAATGGACTGGCCGATCACGGCGTACGGTGCGCAGCCGCAACCGTCTGCGGTCTCGTACGCAACGGGCACCACCATTTTGCCGTTGATATTCTCGGGCTCGCCCAGCTCGATACTCGACGGTGCTTGCGGAAAGCGGAGAACTTGGCGGAACGTCAGGCTGTCGCCCGAAACGTCCGACCACAGGGTAAAGCACTCCAGCGCAACCTCAGCCTCGCTGCCGAGCGCCTTTTCTGCGGTGGTTCCGCGGCGGTGGAGGTAGGCACCCGACAGGCGCCCGTCGACCAGCGTCTTGCCCACCGTGATACGCGGGCACTGCAGGCAATGGTAGCCATCCTCTTGCAGGCGGCCGCGCGAGATGCTGCGCCATGACGTATGCGACACCACGCGAACTCCGCCGTTGCTTATGCGCAGGCGCACAACGGACAGTATGCCGGATGTGCTCGCCGCATCGAAAAGGGTGTTGTCGCCGTCGGGGCGCTCGCCCGAGACCAGCAACACGTAGGCGTCCTGGTTTCCTCTTCCGTCCGTGTATTCCACCACGTCGAAGTCGTAATCGTATATGCCGTCGCGCTCCACGTCGCCCTCGCCAAACCCAAGGGGAAAGTCCACGGGCGCGGGAGCGGACCACGTGCCGTTTGCCTTTGTGTGCACCACCAGGCGCGAGCGGCCATTGTCGCCGTAGCGCACCGAGGCGATACGGAACAGGCATTCTACGCCGGCAATCATTGCCAGCTTCATGTGGGCTTCGCTGAGCACGCCAGTAAACAGCACGTTGTCGCTCGAGGGCTTGATGCCGCCACGCTCGTCCTCCGATACACCAACAGAATTGGCGTTGGGGTCCGCAACAGCGTTCGTCGCCTGCCCGATATAGGTGTACTCGTACATCGACGCGGCGTTTTCGCCGTTCCCTATCAGTGCATGGACGAAATGCTCGATCTGTCCCGTGTCGTCGCTTTCTGCATCTGCCTCGAGCTCAATGCGCGTGACCGCTTGATCCCAATCGCGCACGACAGGCGCGACGTTTACGGCAGTGGCCTTAACCTCGGCGCGTGCGAGCAGCTCGGCGTTGGTGACGATGGTGGCCGATGCGATAAATTGCGGCACGCCGCCCGCCTCGATGTTGCCGGGCGTGCCGAAGCAGGCATCCAACGTGTAAGGCGTATCTCCACCCAATGCGAGCTCAGAGCGCTGGAGCACATACTGGTTGCCATTGTTCACCGACATATTCCACGAATCGAGGAGTGTGGGCCACGACCCCGACCAAGCCTTGGTGGTCCACTTGAACATTACGAATTGGAGTATCACATCGACATCGACGTCTGCACCCACGCGCAGCCGCGGAAGCTGGTGGCCGTCCGCCTTCTCGTATCCAATGAACAGTGTGAGGGATGCGGCACCGCGCACGGCGGACGAAGCGACGCCTGCAACGCCGGCTCCAAAGGTGACGGCAAGCCCAATCTGGATGGTGAATGATCCCGACGTATTGGAATAGTCGAGCGAAATGTTTTTGAAGAACGCCGCACCGCTGCCGTGCGTGTGGGCGCCTACCGCGAGCGCCAGCTTTGCCAACACCCAAGGATTGACGTTTAGGAAAAACGGCACCGGGCCCAAGGTAAACTGTTCGGTCCAGTTGAGGTCGGTTTTTACTTGGAAGAGGGCCTTAATATTGCCGAACGCCGGATCGTTGTTGTTGCCCCAAGTTTTGCCTACCCAGTCGTAGGCAAGCGATCCGTACACCTGTGTGGCGATATCCATCGTGAACAGCGGCGTGCAATGGTGGCGAAGGAGCTTGGTGTTTCTTGGATCGGTGCCCGAACCGGCACTCATACTCTTGTACTGATTCCACTTCCCCTCCATCTCGTCGAGGTAGCGGTTTGCCTGCTTGGCGCCCGACTCGCGCGGTGACTTCTTCCAGTATTCCGGATCAGGGTTGCCCGAATCGTTCATATAGCTGGCTGGTTTGTATCCTCCGCCAAACAGCACGTATCCAGCAAACGAGAAATCGAAGAGGATCGGAAATGTGGGCATCCAGCACGTGAACTTATTGCCGCCGATGCCGGGAAACGCCGCGGGGAAATCAAACGGAGTGATCTCTTGGTCCATGGTAGTGGGGACGATAGTGGTCGAGCCCGATTCTGCCTTTGCGGCCGGCGCAGTGACAACGGCCATGGGGGAGGAGAGTGTGTAGGTCTTGCCCTGGTAGTCGAGGACAAAGCGCAACTTGCATCCTTCTTCCAGAAGGCCCGACGCTGCATCGAGGAACTTGTCTTCGAGTGTGAACGTCGCCAGATTATCCGCGCCCGATGCGCTGGCCTTGATCTGGCCGATCTGCGTGACGGTTTCGGGTGAGCTGCCTGCGGCAGGCGTCACTTTGTTGATGCGCAGCGTTGCCTGTCCGCCCTGTGGCAGATGTGCCTGAACGGTAAAGGCGTGCGTATCGGGCTGCTCGTTTGCTGCTTCGTCCGCTGGCATTGCCATAAACGTGGCGTCGGCGTACTGGATGTCCCATTCGTCGAACGTGAGCTGGCGGAAGTACGGCTCGCCATCGGAGAGCGGACGTGTGGGTGCGGTTATGGCGGTGCCGCCCTGGATACGCGCAAGGGGAATCTCGACATCGCGGTAGCCCGCCATGCTAATGGAGATGCCGCCGTTAAAGTCGTACGCGTCAAGGAGCGTTGCCTCGTCTACGTAGCCTTCCGAAAGCGAGGCAATCTCAAAGATGGCGGTGCCTTCGTCATCGGTCGTGGCGGCGAGCTGCTTGCCTGCGGCGTAGCGCGACGTGAGCGTGACCTGCGCTCCCTTGATGGGCATATTCTTGTTGGCTACGTCGACCACGACCACACCAAACATGGTGCGCGAGAGCACCAGGACCTTGAAGGGGTCTTCTTCGTCGGCATAGGCCGCGGTGGGCGCGAACGGCAGCAGGAAGGCATTTTCGCTTCCCGGCACGCGAGGCAACATAATGCTCGCGAGCGAGGACGCTCCAGCAACAAGTAACAAACGGCGATCAAGCATCTTGGGCTCCCATCCCGCAAATATCGGTGGAAATAATCCAATTTTGCGAGAAGACGCTTCGTGGCGGTAGTGCCGTTCAAGGGTCAAAATGTCCAATTTGAGCGCGCGAAAGCGCCAGGCCCCGGAGCGCTTTCGATACGCCGGGAAGTCTGACCGCTAGCGCAACATGTGGGTAACCAACTCGGCGCGTGTGCCGATGCCAAGCTTTGCGTATACGCCGGATAGGCGGTTTTTGACGGTGCCCGGCGATACTCTCATATGGCGCGCGATTTCGGCGTTGGTCCATCCGCGGCAGGCGAGCATGGCCATGGTGAATTCCGTGGTCGTTAGATCGTCGGCCACGTCCTCGCCCGAATCGGGGTTGTGGATGCGCCGCCAACCGTAGCTGAATCGATACGTGATCTCGATGATGCGAGCGAAATCGTCGGGGTATTGCGATTTTAGGCATGCCTCGATAAGCCCCTGCAAAAGGCCGTGGTGCTCGCCGATAAGCTCGATAAGGCCGTCGGGGCGCGCAATGTTCCAAGCAGCTCCGAAGTGCGTTTTTGCGGCGTCGAGGTCCTTGAGGCTCATGCATGCCATGGAAGCTGCCAGGTGCAGGAACAGTTCCGAGATGGGATAGCTTCCCTGTTTCATAATCAGGGCGTTTTCCGCCATGCCCAGGCTGCGGCCGTATTCGCCGCGCAGATATAAGGCGTGCGCCATCACGTAGCTGGCGAACAGGCGCAGGCCTTCGGGCAGATGCGCCGCAAGCGGATAAAACTCTTCGGCGGAATACGGGGAAGGCAAGTGCAGCAGGACGCTCGCGGCGGAGGCGAACAGGATATGCATCGCGTGGGCGGCGGGCGATTCCTCGTCAGTTGGCGTATCGAGGATGCCCGCAAGGCAACGGCGGGCATCGGCGATACGGTTGAGCGACAGACTGGCATATCCGCAGATAAAGCATGCGGAATAGCGCAGTGCAGGGTCGGTGGCGTCAAGATGAGGGCGTGCTGTCTCGGCGGCGAGGGCGGCCTGTCCGCGAAAGTACAGCGCTTCTGCCGTGGCGATGGTACGTGAATCGGGGTCGGAAATGCCTGCAACCGCAGCGTCGATCTGCCCCGGCACAAAGGTAGTGCACATCAACGGCATGGGAACGCATGGGTAGCCATCGCAGTCCATCTTCCATCTCCCAACAGCTGGCAACAATAGCAGCAATTGTACTCCTGTTGCTCGGGACCCCTTTCGTTTTACTGATTGGTTAACGCTGCAGATCGTTTTGGAAGACTTACGAGCATGGTGGTTCCGTCCTCGGAACTTGCTTCGACCTCTACCGTGCCACCGTGAAGCGCTGCAATCTCCCAAACAAGCGCTAGTCCGAGTCCTGCGCCGCCGTATGCCCTGCTGCGGGATTTGTCTAGACGAAAGAACGGCTGGAAGATGCTCTCACGGTACTGCTTGGGTATTCCCGGGCCCTCATCTTTGACTCGCAAGAGCACGTGGCTGTCGCTGTCGCTGATGGAGACGTTGACAGTCGAGCCGGTGCGGCTGTAACGGATGGCGTTTTCGACCAGATTAAACACCAGCCGATAGAGGAGCGTGTCGCTCCCGATTACTAAAGCGTCTCCAGCACAATTGAGGGCTATGCCCTTATTTTCGGCAAGTGGCGCAAGATCGGTGAGGACCTCTTCGGACAAGGGACCAAGTTCAACATCGTCATCGCAAGGAACGCTGCGGAGCTCACTCATCTCGAGCAATACCTTGGTCATTCGAGACATGCGCTCGGTTTGTTCTTGTAGCAGGCCGAGCAGCTCGGCTGTTTCGGGTCGCAAACCGGAGTGCTCGGAGATGAAAAGTTCAATCTGTGCTTGCATAAGGGCGAGCGGGGTGCGCAGCTCGTGTGCGGCGTTGCCGGTAAACTGACGCTGTGCAGAGAACCCTTCGCCAAGACGGGAGATCATGTCGTTGAAAGAGGCGCTGCATCGTTGTAGCTCGGTGGGCACATCTTCACTGAGTCTGATTTCGCTTAGGTTGTCAGGCTGCACACGCTCAACCTGGGCTGCAAAAGCCCGTAGCGGTTTGAGCGCACGACCGCTCACAAAGTATGCCAGCGCGCCGCCAAGGAGTGTGACTTCAGCCGTGATGTACCAGGCTGTCGTGCCAAAAGACTCCTGTGCGTCGTTTACGACGATCGTGACCTTGTCATCGAGGGCCGTTTTCGTTGGGTCGAACACCTGGGGCGAATCCGCGCCGGCAGCGTTAATGGCCGAGATGTCGCTGCCGATGGCATCCATGTAGCGCATGCCCGTATAGCCGACCAGGCAGTTCGTCAGCACGCATGCCGCACACGTGAGCAGTGCTGTCATAATCGTTATGCGCCATTGCAGGGAAAGCCTTTTCATTCGCTATCCTCCATAACGTAGCCCTCTCCAATCCGATTGCGAATCGGGTCGTATCCCAAAGTGCTGCGTAGCTTTTTGCGGAGTGACGAGATGTGAACGCGGGTTGCGTTGCTAAAGCTGTTTACGCTGCTATCCCAAACGTGCTCGATAAGCTCCTCTTGACTTACCGGACGCCCCTGATTAAGCATCAGGTATTCCAAGATTCCCGTTTCCTTGCGCGTAAGAGATAAGGCCTCGCTGTCCGCGGAAGCGATGCGCGCCTTGGTGTCAAAGCGGAGCTTTCCGCAGGTTAAAACTATGTCGCTTTGTGTAAAGCGCCTGAGGGTAAGGCTGCGGATCCTTGCCGCAAGCTCGTCCAGATGAAACGGCTTGGTGAGGTAATCATTGGCGCCGGCATCGAGTCCGGCGACTTTATCGGATACTTCGCCGCGTGCGGACAGAATCAGTACCTTAGTCTCGCAGTCAGTTTTCCTAAGTTCCCTGAGTACGGTCATGCCGTCGATGCGGGGAAGGTTGAGGTCGAGTACCACGAGGTCAAAGGCCTCGACGCCCAGCAGGTCGAGCGCCTCCTGTCCGTCGTGACAGCAGTCGACGCTGTATGCCAGGTTTCGCAAGCTGCGCGCAATTGCGTCACACAGCGCCCGCTCGTCCTCGACGATCAAAATACGCATAACAGTCTCCTTGCACATTCCAAATCGCGCTTAACACGGATTTTATGGTCGATATGGTCCAATGGTCGCGTAACGAAAGGAGTGGTCAGGTTGTTCAAAGCGGTAAAACCCGTGGTACAGGTCGCTTTGTTGATCGTCGGAATTGCCATGGTGTGCTTTGGCGTTATGCGTGGCGAGGCGGATGCCGTGCTGGCCAAAGCGATTAGGCTGTGCTTGGAGTGTATCGGAATTGGATAAAAGAGAAAACACTGCGTCGCATGTTTTGGCCCGATTTCGCGGATTCATTCAGGCGGCGGCGACGCTCGTCACCAACATTCACCTGCCAAACTTTGCCAGAGGCGGCATCTATCAGGGCGCGGGAAAAACCGTCTGCGTACCCGGGCTTAACTGCTATTCGTGCCCCGCGGCATCGGGTGCGTGCCCCATTGGGTCGTTCCAGTCGGTGGTGGGCTCATCCAAGTTCAACTTTTCTTACTACGTCACCGGTACGCTCATTCTGCTCGGCGTGCTGTTGGGACGATTTGTATGCGGCTTTCTGTGCCCGTTTGGCTGGCTACAGGAGCTGCTTCACAAGATTCCCGGCAAAAAGCTTTCGACAAAAAGGCTCAAGGCGCTTACGTATATCAAATACGTTGTGCTGCTGTTTGCTGTGGTATTGCTGCCTGTGCTGGTGGTCAACGATGTGGGGATGGGCGATCCGTTCTTTTGCAAATACGTCTGTCCGCAGGGCGTGCTCGAGGGTGCCATTCCGCTGGCCATTGCCAACGCCGGCATTCGATCTGCGCTGGGGCAGCTCTTTACCTGGAAACTCGTCGTTCTCATTGCCGTGGTAGTGCTGAGCGTTTTGTTCTACCGCCCCTTCTGCAAATGGATTTGTCCGCTCGGCGCATTCTATGCGCTCATGAATAAGGTGTCCCTGCTGGGGATTCGGGTCGATGCGTGCAAATGCGTCTCGTGCGGCAAGTGTTCAAAGGTTTGTCAGATGGACGTTGATGTGGTCCGCGCACCCAATCATGCCGAATGTATCCGGTGCGGAAAGTGCATTGGGGCCTGTCCCGTCGATGCCATCAGCTATCGCTATGGCCTGGATGTGTCGGCAGAAAAGCTTCCCTTGACCGCCGATAAAAAGTAAACAAGCTTCGACAAAACGGAGGAATGACTATGAAGCTTTCTAAGATTGCGGCCCTGTTTATGGTGCCGGTATTGGCCTTGTGCCTTGTGGCATGTTCGGCGCCCGGTGGCAATGTGAGCGAATCTGCGAGCTCCGATCCTAAGATCGCAGAACTCACTGCGCAGAAGCCGGCCAATGCCGACGAGGCCGCCGAGCTGTATGCGAAGCTCATGCAGAAGGAGAACGAGATCTTTTCGAGTGATAACGCGCTGTGGGAAAAGGTATTCAACGCGGCAAATAAAGACTCGACAATGATTGAGGACGGCAGCAATTACGGCGATTTCCTGCTCAAGACCATCGATGGCGCCAAGGATGAGTTCACGGCGGATGAGCTTAAGACGCTCAAGGCCGGTGCGCAGCAGATCAAGGAGATCGAGGACAAGCTCGAGAGCCTGGAGAAGGAGTTCCCCGGCTGTGGAAGCACGCCGAGCGCGGGCGAGAGCGTCGACGCTTCGACCGCTGGCATGACGGCTGGCGCCAATGCTTCGAGCGAGGCGACGAAGTTCCCCAGCTTTACGGGCAAGGACCTGGATGGCAACGACGTGAACAGCGACGAGCTGTTCTCTAAGAACAAGGTCACCGTCATGAACTTCTGGTTCACCACTTGCAAGCCGTGCGTGGGTGAGTTGGGCGACCTTGAGGACCTGAATAAGGAGCTTGCCAAGAAGGGCGGCCAGGTCGTGGGCGTCAATTCCTTTACGCTCGATGGCAACAAGGGCGAGATTGCAGATGCCAAGGACGTGCTGAGCAAGAAGGGCGTGACGTATAAGAACATCTGGTTCAAGTCGGATAGCGAGGCCGGTAAGTTTACGTCAAATTTGTTCTCGTTCCCGACAACGTATGTCATCGATCAGAATGGCAACATCGTAGGGGATCCAATCGTGGGAGCCATCAGCTCCGCCGAGCAGCGCGCAGCACTCGACAAACTTATCGACCAGGCGATTGCAAATAGCGAGCAGTAAAAAACGCGTAAAGCATAGCGAGGATCGTGCGCCGCTGTGCGAAGTAGTCCGCTACCTTTCAAGATAAGCTCCACCATATAGAGGTCCCGCTTGGGACCTCTTCTTTTGGGCGCCATCCCGTTCGTTTTTTGGCGCGGTTCGTTACATTCCTCACTGACTTCGGCAAAAAATGGGGATAGAGTAGGACAAACGCGTCGAATACGAACGGCGGGGGAGAGCGGGCAAGTGCGCCCGCGTGGGAGAGGTTGCCGTCCATGCTGGAGCTCAAGGGTATTTGCAAAAGGTACGTTACGCAGTCGTTTACGCAGGTGGCGCTCGACAACGTAAGCCTGTCTTTTCGCGATAACGAGTTCGTGGCCATTCTGGGTCCCTCGGGCTCGGGCAAAACCACGATGCTCAACGTTATCGGCGGACTCGACCACTTTGACTCGGGCGACCTGCTGATCGACGGTATTTCGACCAAGGACTTTCACGATCGCGATTGGGACGCCTATCGTAACAACCGCATCGGTTTTGTGTTCCAGAGCTATAACCTCATTCCGCATCAGACCATCTTGGAAAACGTTGAGCTGGCGCTTACGCTCACGGGTGTGGGCCATGCCGAGCGCCGCCAGCGTGCACGTAAGGCGCTCGAGGCAGTTGGTCTGGGCGAGCACGTGAACAAGCGCCCGAGCCAGCTTTCGGGTGGACAGATGCAGCGCGTGGCCATCGCCCGTGCTCTGATCAATGATCCCGAGATTGTGCTGGCCGACGAGCCGACCGGCGCTTTGGATTCAACGACGTCCGTACAGGTCATGGACCTGCTCAAGGACGTGGCGCGCGACCGCCTGGTCATCATGGTCACGCACAATCCCGAGCTGGCGTACCAGTACGCTACGCGCATCGTCAACCTGGCGGACGGCAAGATCACCGACGATTCCGACCCCTTCGATGTTGCCAAGGCCGCGCGTCGCGAGGCAAAGCCTACACGCAAAACCTCGATGAGCTTTGTGACGGCGCTGGGGCTTTCTGCCCGAAACCTCATGACCAAGAAGGGCCGCACGGCCATGACGGCCTTTGCAGGCTCGATTGGCATTATCGGTATCGCGGCGATTCTGGCGCTGTCCAACGGCGTAAACGGCTACATCAAAAAGGTCGAGGAGGATACGCTCTCGAGCTACCCGCTTACGATCTCCAGGCAGGACTACGACCTGTCGTCCATGATGGGTGGGCAGGAGGCCGCGGAGGATGACGGGGGAGCGAGCAGCGCCTCCGCCGGTGCGGACAGTTCGGCTAAGAAGTCCGATAAGATTCCCGTGGTCACGGCCGTAAAGGATATGTTTGCGAGCGTTAAGTCCAACGATATGACGAGCTTTAAGGCGTGGCTCGACGATGGCGGCGACGGCATCGACAAAGAGGTCAACGCCATTCAGTACAGCTACGGCGTGACGCCGGTCGTGTATCGCGCGGGCAAGGGCGACGAGAAGCCCGTGCGCCTGGTGCCCAACGCGATGACCGAGGCTATGAGCGGAGGCGCGAGCTCGGCGGCAACGGTGAGCATGGAGTCCATGGGGACCTCGGTCTTCAACGAGATGATTGACGACCAGAGCCTGCTCGACAGCCAGTACGACGTCGTCGCCGGTCATTGGCCTACGTCTGCCAACGAGGCCGTGATGGTGCTTTCGAGCCGTGGCACGGTGGGCGACTATACGCTCTATAGCATCGGCGCGCTGGATATCGATGAGCTCAACGATCTGGTCAACAGCGCCATGACGGCCGATGGCGAGGTCGAAACGCCCGAGACCGCCGCCGACTTTACCTACGACGATGCGCTGTCTACGACGTTTAAGGTGTTGTCGCCGGCCGATGCGTATCGCAAAAACGAAGAGACCGGTATGTGGACCGATATGTCTGGCGACACCGACTTTATGGCAGCCAAGGTTGCCGACGGTATCGACGTGCGCATTGTGGGCGTGGTGCGTCCCAACGAGACTGCCAATGCCAGTGCGCTGTCCCCGGGTATTGCCTATACGCATGCGCTAACTCGTGAGCTTATGGAGCGCGCTGCCGAATCTCAGATTGTGCAGGAGCAGCTCGCCCATCCCGAGACCGACGTCTTTACCGGTAAGTCGTTCGATGAGCTGCAAGGCGAGGCCAAGCAAGGTGTGGACCTGGGCAGCATGTTCTCGGTCGATGAGGTCGCTCTCAAGAAGACTTTCTCCTTCGACACGTCCGCGCTTTCCGGCGCGGCCGGCGGCATGGATCTTTCAAACATCGATCTCTCTGGGCTCAACATCGACCTTTCCGGCATAGGTCAGAACATCGATTTCACCGACATCATGGCAAAGGCGCCCACGCCCGACCTTTCGGGCATCTTCGACGGCCTGGAGCTTACGCCCGAGCAAATGGGGCAGGCGGGCGCTATCGCCAACAAGCTGTTTGCGGGCTTCATGCAGTCGGAACAGTTCAAGGCCCTCTCGCCCGACGATCTTAAAGACGCATCGAAGCTCGCAGACGCGTTCACGGCATACCTCGAGCAAGACGCGACGGCTCAGCAATACCTGGCTCAGCTCAAGGCGTTGGGCGGAGATGTTTTGGTGGAGCGCCTGCAAAAGGCCATGACCGATTACGTGCAAAACCAGCTCGTTCCCTATTTCCAACAGGCTATGGGCGAGATTATGCAGGAGATAAGCGACGAGATCGCGGCCACCGTCTCGGCTCAACTCAAGACAGGTGCCGCGGGTATCATGGACCAGATGGCGACGCAGATGTCATCCAACATTCCCAATTTGGCAAATGCCTTCCACGTGGATGCGGCGGCGTTCGCAAGTGCTATTCACTTCAATATGGATGCCGAGGACCTGAGTTCGCTCATGATGAGCTACGCCAAGGCATCGCAGCTCACCTATGACAACAACCTGACCACGTTGGGCTATGCCGATGAAGCTGACCCCATCTCAGTCAAGATCTTCCCACGCGACTTTGAGGCCAAGGAGCGCGTGCTCGACCATATCGATGCGTATAACGAGCAGGTTAAGGCGGCTGGCCACGATGAACAGGCCATCTCGTATACCGACTACATGGGCATCATCATGGGCTCGGTGACCGATATCGTAAACACCATCAGCTTGGTGCTTATCGCGTTCGTGAGCATCAGCCTGGTCGTGAGCTCCATCATGATCGGCATCATCACCTACATCAGCGTGCTGGAGCGCAAAAAGGAGATTGGTATCTTGCGTGCAATCGGTGCGTCGAAGCGCAACGTGGCTAACGTGTTCAATGCCGAAACCTTCATTGAGGGTCTGATCGCTGGTGTCTTTGCCATTGTCGTTGTGGTGCTCGTGAGCTTCCCCGTTAATGCCTGGGCGCTTGCGGCCAAGCAGGTTCCGAACTTGATGAGCCTGCCCGTTGAGGACGCGCTGGCGCTCATCGCGATCTCGGTGGTGCTGACGGTCGTCGCCGGCTTGCTACCGGCCCGCAGCGCGTCTAAGAAAGATCCCGTGGAGGCCCTACGCTCCGAATAATGTGGCAAAGGGACAGTCCCCTTGCCACATTGGGGAAGGGACGGCCCCTCTCCTGCGCCTAGCTCGTTTTGCCCATCAATGTGATACGGATGCTTGGATGGGTGTACTCGTCAAACTCGTCCTCGGGATCCGTGTCAAACGAGCAATACGCTCTGATGGGGTCGTCGCTCGTCCTGATGGAGATTCTCTCGTAGAGCGAACCGTTCAAAAAAGCCTGCCTAAACTCTTCGGGGAGCTTTTGCGGTGCTAGGAGCTCGGGGCTCACGGTCTTGACGTCTGCGGTTTGGACGACAGAGGAAAGCTCGTCAAAGTCGAGCTCGATGCGGGCGAGGTTGTCCTCAAGGCTCGCATCGGGGTCGATTTCTGCTACGTAACTCACTTCCTTGAGCGTTCCCTTGTTGTCGAAATCCAGGTACGTATAGGTCTTCTGGGTATCGGAGTCGCCGTCGTGCAAGTAGCCGCGGACGTGATAGCCGTAATCTTGATATCGCTCGTAAGGGTCATCGGCAGACACGTACTCGCATGCGGGCTCTAACGTCTTGCGGGCGATGGCGATCTGCTCGGCCGCGGCCGCGGCGTTCTCCTGCATCTCGGTGTTTCCCTGCGCCAGCTGCGGGATATAGGCACCGCATACGATTGCGAGGGGTAGCGCCACAAGCGCGATGATCCACTTTTTTGCACGGGGGATAGGCAAGCCGCAGGCCTCCGCCATGGCCTTTGCGTTAGCGAAGCTCTCGGTAAGCACGTCTGCTGCGGTGGCAACG
>CABUBS010000034.1 GCA_902489855.1 uncultured Collinsella sp. | reverse complement strand
ACGTTGCGGTACAGGTTGTCGCCGCGGCGCTCGGCAAGCCGTATCTCGCCACCCTGCCCGGACTCATCCTGGGCTGTCTTGTTTGCTGTGCACTCTGGGGATCGGCCTTTCCCTGCATCAAGATCGGCTACGCACTCTTTGGTATCCCGGCGCACGATAGCGCTTCGCAGCTGCTCTTTGCAGGTTTACGCTTTACGCTTGCCGGCGTCCTGGTTATCGTTGGGATGAGCGCGGCCCAACGCCGCCCCCTCGTACCGCAAGCGCGCGACATCAAGCCCATCTTTGTCTTGTCGCTCTTCCAGACTATCGGGCAGTACTTCTTTTTCTACCTGGGACTCTCGCGCGCCAGTGCCATGTCGAGCTCCATCATCGAGGCCAGCGCCAACTTCCTCGCAATCCTCTTTGCCGCCCTGGCATTTCGCACCGAGAAGCTCAATACGGCCAAGGTGCTTGGCTGCGTGTTGGGCTTTGCCGGCGTCGCGCTTGTCAACCTTTCGGGCGCAGATGGCACCTTTGGCTTCACGCTCGATGGCGAGGGCTTTATCCTAGCCTCCACTGTCGCGGGCGCTCTTTCGACCTGCCTGATCGGCATCTTCTCGCGCAAGCACGACGGTGTTTTGCTTGCCGGCTGGCAGTTTTTAGTCGGCGGCCCGGTCCTCACCGCCATCGGCTTTTTGATGGGCGGCACATTGTCCCCCACCGAAGTCGCCCCCGCCATCGCGCTCATCATCTACATGGCGCTTATCTCCGCCGTCGCGTACTCGCTGTGGTCCCGCCTGCTCGCCGTCAACCCCGTCAGCCGCGTGTCGGTCTTTGGCTTTATGAACCCGGTCTTTGGCGTGCTGTTGAGCGCACTGCTGCTCGGCGAGGGCGCTGGCACGAGCCCCGTTACCGTCATCGTTGCCCTGTTGTTGGTCTGCGGCGGCATCATCATCGTCAACAAACCCAAAAAAGCCTAGCGAGCTCACCTTTTTAGGGAGGGCGTTTGCACACTTTAGCTTAATGGAATACATCGATGAGCTGAGGGCCGCCACGCACGCAAGCGTGCGACCCTTTTCCTAGCGTATCTGGATGCCGGCTTTCTTTTTCTCGACCTTGACGCGGTAGAGCTCCGCATCGGCAGCGCGAAGTAAGTCTTGCCAGGTATCAACACTATCGCCGACCCGCGCGCAACCGATGGACATCCGCAATGCATACGGCACCTCGGCATGCGCGAGCTCGTCGTTGATTGTCGCGCACAGATGCATGATATCCTGTTCCGCCGCTGCCTTTTGGAGCACCACGAACTCATCGCCACCATAACGCGCGATAAAGCCACCAGACGCCGAGCAGACCTCTTTGAGCGCAGCGGATATTACCTGAAGAGCATGGTCGCCCTCCACATGTCCATAGCGATCGTTAATCTGCTTAAAGCCGTCAGCGTCCATCATAAGCAGATATACATCTTCGGCCTGATCCACATTTGAAAAGAGCGACAGCATATAGGTCTCAAAACGGTTGCGGTTGTTGAGTCCAGTCAACGGGTCAGTCGAGATCAGTTGCTCCTGGCAGATGATATAGAGCAGCAACATGCTAATCATTATGCCGACACAAAGGCCAGGCACCGAGTATACGATCTGAAAGGTACCGCCCACCAGAGCGGGAACCGCAAAAAAGGCGAGGGTGCGATAAATGGCCTTCTTTTGCAGGCTTTCGACTTTTCGAGCCTGAATAAAGGCATGCAAGGACGTATATATGACGTAGCAGTAGCTAACGATAGGCTGAATCATATAAAGCGCTCCGCGACGATATACGCCCCGCGCATCGATATAGAACATAGCGTGCGTCCAGTAGCTGGTAAATGCCAGAACGACCACCAATGCGGTTGGCAACGTTAAAAGTACCACCCTATAGGGCGTGGTCAGGAGCCGTGAGCCCTGCATCGTCTCGGAATAGAAAAACCAAATGAGGCACGCGATGGCGAACAGCGAAAACGAAACCGCGTTGGAAATCCAGTTGGCCGTGATGCCTACAGGAGTGCTCACGCCGTCCGAGAGCGTCCAGATCATATCGAAGAAAATGTAGGCAGCAGACGTGTAGCCCAGCATGCTAAACAAAAGCTGCTGGGTGCTCGAGAACAGGGAGCGACGGCTTCGTACGGCAAGTCCGATAAGAATAATCATGCACAGCAGGAATATCTCGATCTTGAGTGCCTTTACCACTAGACGCCCTCCCTTCAATATCCAAGTGGCCAGAATCGCCCGAGACACACTCGGACAGCAAATACCCCTTACTCCCAGGGGTAAAGGGAATAATAGCAGAGCGTCCGAATGACACTGAATAACAGATGCCGTTCGGACGCTCAGATGGCGTGAATTGCACGCGCCATTTCATTGACTCGCGTCGACGATTACTCGCCGTCGATGTCGGTCGCGACGGCTTCCTCAATAGCCTCGACGCCTTCGACCGACAGATCCTCTTCGCCGTGGCAGAACTTCTTATCGACCCAGCCAGTCAGAATCGGAGCCATGATTGCCGTGATGATAACGGCGGTGGCGATCTGAGCGTACGCGGTGGGCGCAA
Organism: uncultured Collinsella sp.; assembly: GCA_902489855.1. GTDB lineage: Bacteria > Actinomycetota > Coriobacteriia > Coriobacteriales > Coriobacteriaceae > Collinsella. The sequence continues at coordinate 11,172 of CABUBS010000034.1, read as the reverse complement.
GCTCGGCGTAGCGCGGTGCGACCTCGGCGAGGGCAACCGGTGTGGTCATAGCCGTGCCGGCAATGGTGGAGCAAGCCACAGCGGCCTTGCCATTGCCGCCGCACAGACGCTCGAACGCAAAGGTGATGGGACCGACGACAAACAGCGTGACAAGGCCCAGCAAGATGCCGGAAATACCGCCGGTGATAAAGCTCGACAGGCTCATGGACGCACCGAGCTGAAATCCGATGACGGCAATCGCGGGATTGGCACCGGGAACCAGCAAGTTCTTGATAAACGGGAACAGGTTGCCCAGAACCATGCCGATAACGAGTGGCAAGATGGAGCCGATAATGGTGCCAATGGGAATGTTGGCGAGGCCGGAAACACCGAGGATGATCATCGTGACGGCGGGGCCAGCCGTAAAGAACAGGATACCGACGGCGCCCTGCTCGGACTCATCGCCGAACTCGCCCATGATGCCCGTATAGAGCGCCATGTTGCAAAACGTGATGCCGCCGATGATAGACACGGAGCTCAAACCCAGGAAGTTGTCGTTAAAGAAATACGCCACGCCCAAGCCGAGAGCCGCTGCGACGACCAGCTTGGGGATCAGCACGACGATACCGGTCTTGATGGCACCCGGCGTGGACTTAAAGCTGATACCGGCACCCACGAAGAGCAGAATCGCGGCGACGATGGTATTTGAGCCGCCACGGCAGGCAGCCGTAAAGAAGCCGCCGATCTCAAAGACCTGCGGGCAGAAGGTGTTGAGCAAAAGGCCGACGATCATGGGATAGATCATGATGTCGCCCGGGATACGCGGGACCTTGAATTTCTTTTGCTCGTTGGCGGTTGCTTCCTGCGCCATGAAACCCCCATTTCCGCTGACGGGGAACAAAAGCCCACGTCATGCTTTGCTACAGTAAAGTTTGACCATGGTACCAGAAGAAGCAGACCAGCTCGATGAGAAATTCGATTCGGGGCGGCAATGGCAAAAGAGACGCTGGCCCCTATATGAGGCTCAAAACGATATACAGCACAACGCCCGAGACGCAGCACCACAGCATCGACTTTGTCTTAATCGCCACCACCACGACGCCGGCAGCGGCGACCCAGGGAACCAGGGCGGGCCACAGCCCCGCATCGAACGCACCGGGGCTTACCAAGTCGTTGGCGACCAGCGCGGCGAAGGCAGCGGGCGGAATGTAGCCCAGGGCCTCGGTAACGCGGGGCGGCAGGGTCCGTCCGCGCAGGGCGAACGCTGGCGCGATGCGAAAGAATGCGATGGCTGCCCACGACGACAGCCACAGAATCAAAAACTCGTTAACGGGCATCGCGAGCACCCCTTCCGTCGAATACGGCATCGCACACAAGCGCGATGACAACGCCGACCACGACGCTTGCCGGCACGGCAATATTCGTAAGGCCCAAGAACTTGAACATGGCGACGGACACCGCGCCCGAAACCGCCGCGACGACATTGCCGCGCGACAGGCGCTGCGAAAAGAGTAGGCAGATGAAGAGCGACGTGCAGACAAAGCCTGCGATAGCGGTAGGAACATCGACGGCGGCACCGACGACGGCGCCCACCGTGCACGCGACGCCCCATGTCGCGATGAGGATCGCGTTGAGCGCAAAGGCCTCTTTTGGACCCCAGTCATCGCTCTCGACCAATTTGGCCAACGAGATGCCGTAGGCCTCCTCGGTAAGCGTCGCCGTAACCGCCAGCGTCTGGCGTTTCGAAGCCCCGGCAAGATGGGGCGCAAGCGATGCCGAGTAGAGCGCAAAGCGAGAGGAGATGGCGGCGACGCTTGCGACGATCGATGCCGCCGGCACGCCCGCCAGCCACAGGTTGCAGATCATAAACTGACCGCTGCCCGTCACAAACGTGGTACTCAGGGCAAAGACCATCCAGGGCTCCATCCCCGTCTGCGCCATAATCATTCCGCACGGCGCACCCACCGCTACATAGGTGAGCATCACCGGCCAAACGGTTTTAACAATTCTGAGCACCATATCGTTCCTCGCTCTGTTAAGCCATCCACATCGTGCACAACCGCACATTGTAATCGTCGTCCGCCGGCAACCGAGTTCGCCTACAATTGCCACCGGATCGAACAACGCAAACTTTTTAGGAAGTCATTATGACAGCTATCGATCGGGGCCGGGCGACCGCGGCCTTCAAACGCTATACCGATGCTTACGATGCCGCCAATCCGCGCATCGCGCTCAAAATCGAACACACCTATCACGTGGCGGAAGCGTGCGATGCCGTGGCGCGCGAACAGGGCTGGACGCCGAATGATATCGACCTGGCCTGGCTTTGCGGCTTGCTGCACGATATGGGCCGCTTTGAGCAGCTGCGACGCTGGGACACCTTTAAAGATGCCGAGAGCATGAGCCATGCAGCGTTGGGCGTCGAGGTCCTCTTTGGCGAGAATCCCGCCGATGCACCAGCCGCAACGAGCATCCGCAATTTTATTGAGGCCGACGAGAACGACGAGCTCATTCGCGCGAGCATTGCCTATCACAGCGATTTCCGCCTACCCGAGGAGCTCGACGAGCGCACGCGGCGCTTCTGCGATATCGTGCGCGACGGCGATAAGGTCGACATTATGCGCACCATCGCCGACAGCACCGTCGATACTATCCTCAAGGTGGACGAGAAGACGTTTCTCGCCAGCCATTTCTCATCGCCGACACTCACCGCCTTTGACGAGCACCGCTGCGTTGCACGCGATGAGCGCGAAGAGCCGGCAGACTTCCTGGCAGGGCTCATCTGCTTTATGTTTGAACTTGTCTATCCCGCAAGTCGCGCGCTGGCGCGCGAACAAGGCGATATCTACCGCCTGCTCGACGCGCCCTTTGGCATTACGCGGCGCTTTACCGATCCCGCCACACAGGCGACCTGGGAGCGCCTAAAAGACGAGATGCGCGACTGGCTGGCGCGTGCCTAGCGCTCAAGCTGGGCCAACAGCTCCTCGACAACCTCAACGGCATCACCGACGACCTTATACTGGGCGGCGCCAAAGATGGGAGCATCCGGGTCCTCGTTGATGGCGATAATGCACTCCGCCCCGCCGATGCCGGCGAGATGCTGGATGGCGCCCGAGACTCCGATACTCACGAGGAGCTTGGGCGAAACCGATACACCCGTCTGACCGATCTGGTGGCGATACTCCAGCCAGCCCGCCTCCACGACGGGACGCGTACAGCCGAGCTCGGCGCCCAGGGCGTCGGCGAGCTTTCGCATCAGAGGCAGGTTTTTCTTGGAGCCGATGCCACGACCCACCACGACGAGGCGCTCGGCATCGGCAATCGAAGCCTGCTGTCCCCACTCCTCAGCGGGAATCGAGATTTCGACGCGGGCCTTAACGTCATCCGCCAGTGATACCTGGATGATCGTGCCGGAACGGCCGTAGTCGAAGTCGGGCGCTTTAAAGATGCCGGGGCGCACCGTTGCCATCTGCGGACGGTGATTGGGGCAAATGATGGTGGCCATGAGATTGCCGCCAAACGCTGGGCGCGTCTGCTGCAGCAGGCCCGTCTCCGTATCCATCGAAAGCACGGTGCAGTCGGCCGTGAGGCCCGTCTGCAGGCGTACGGCAACGCCCGGCGCCAGCTCACGGCCAAAGGCGGTCGCGCCGTACAGAATGGCCTCGGGCTTGCGCTCGGCCACCAAATCACAGATCAGGCGGGCGTAGACCTCTGCATCGTTTTGGCGCAGGCGCTCGTCGCGACAGACCAGGACCTCGTCCGCGCCGGCACAAACCAGATGCTCCAAGTCCCCAAGCGAGCCCTCGGGGCCCATGCCGACCAGCGCTACCAAGCGACAGCCGCGGGCATCAGCAAGCTCGCGGCCCTTGCCCATGAGCTCATATGCCACGGGAGCCACTGTATCGTGCTCGTCGGTCTGCACGAATACCCAAATGTCTCGATATGCATCGAGGTCCACCGCGCCGGCGGCCTCATCACGCTCAATCGAGATCGCGTTGACCGGGCAGGCGTCGACGCACCCGCCGCACAGAATGCAGCCGTCGGTTACGCGGGCGCAGCGGTTGGGCCGCTCGCCCTCTACCACAATGCCGCCCGAGGCGCAGGCGCGGACGCAGCGACCGCAGCCAATACAGGCTTCGCTATCGATAATCAGTCCGCTCATCTATGCCATCCCCTCGATAATCTTGGCAAGCTTTGCCGCCTGCTCGGTCGGTGTGCCCTCAACGGCTTCGCACGTTTGATCGCGGTCGGGCACAAACGAGCGCACAACCTGCGTCGGCGAGCCAGCAAGGCCGCAACGCGCGGGGTCGGCATGCACGTCGGCAGCGCTGACCACGCGCACGTCCGCCTCCTCTGCCGCACGAATACCGGCAATGCTCGGCATGCGCAGCTGGCCGATCTCCTTAGCGGTCGTCATCGCACACGGCATCTCCAGATAGACCGTCTCCTCGCCGGCATCGCAACCGTGGACGAGCGAAAGCGAACCACACGTTGCAAAGCCGGCGCTCTGCACGCAGCTCACGTCGGTCACGCAGGGAATCTCGAAGGCGCCGGCAAGCTCGGGCCCGATTTGCGCCGTATCGCCGTCTACCGCCATCTTGCCGCAGATGAGCAGGTCAAAGTCTTCATCGAGCGCCTCGATACCACATTTGAGCGCATAGGTGGTAGCCAGAGTATCAGCACCCGCAAAGGCGCGGTCGGTCAGCAACAGGGCGTCGTCGGCGCCGCGGGCGATACAGTCACGCAATAGCGACTCAGTCGCGGGAATGCCCATCGACACTACCGTCACGCGCACATCCATGCCAAAGCCGATAAAGTCGTCCTTCAGTGCCAGAGCGCACTCCAGGGCGCTCGCGTCAAAGGGATTAATGACCGCCTGCCTACCATCGCGCACGATGGTATTGGTCTTGGGATCCATCTTGACCTCGGTGCTTCCCGGCACCGCCTTGACGCACACCACCATATGGAAATCGCTCATCTTCACGCGCCCCCTTTCTGGACGAGTTCATCCAAGAGCTTCTCCGAAAACAGGTTGCCACGACCCAGTTGCCCGGCAGGATCGAGCTGTAGCTTGAGTCGAGCCGATTCGACCATGGCCTCGTGGCCGTACATCGTCTCCAAAAAGCCCGCCTTAATCTTGCCGACGCCATGCTCGGCAGAAACGGCGCCGCCCATTGCCGTAACCTCGGCAGCCCACTGGGCAAAGAGCTCGCCACCGCGGCGGTAATCCTCAGAGTCGCGCGGGAGGATATTCACATGCAGATGGTTGTTACCAATGTGTCCCCAGGCGGCAGACTCAAGCCCGCTTTCGGCCAGCGTGCGGCGATAGAGCGCAACGACATCGGCCAGGCGCGCGTTGGGTACCGACATATCCGAGCCCAGCTTGGTAATGGTGGGGTCGGTGCGACGACGCTCATCGATGAGCATGTTGACACTCTCGGGGACCGCATGGCGGAAGAATCGCTGGCATTCGCGATCGACCTCGGTGCGCGCGACCCAGGTCGCATCGTCACGGCCGCCCGCAAGCTCCAATACCCACCCCAGGTGATACAGTTCCTCAATCGCCTGGGCTTCATCATCGCAGTCGAGCTCCACGTAAACGCAGACCTTGGCCTCTTTGTCGAGCGCCGGCAGCGAGGCGAACGCGGTCGACTGCTCGCGCTGGCGACGTAGGATATCCAGGGCGCCCTCATCGAAATATTCGATAGCCGACGCACGGGATAGAACGGGGCGCACGGAATCGGTGAAGGACACGGCCTTGTCTTCGCTATCGAAAAAGCAGCTCACACCCCAAACGACCGCCGGTGCCGGCTGCAGGGCAATCTCGAGCTCCGTAATGACGCCGAGCGTGCCGCAGGCGCCGATAAAGAGGTCGATGGCATCCATGTCGTCCGCAACAAAATAGCCCGAAGCATTTTTGGTCTTGGGCATGGTGTAGGCGGGAAGATCGAGCTCGAGCGCACGGCCTTCCGTTGTCACGAGCGAAAGGCGGCGACCGTGCGCAAAAACCTCGCCGCGCTGAAGCTCGACCAGGTCGCCATCGGTCAGCGCGACGTGAAGGCCCGTGACGTGCGGACGCATGGGGCCGTAAGCGTAGCTACGGGCGCCGGAAGCGTTGCATGCCGCCATACCGCCCAGGCAGGCAGATGCCTCGGTGGGATCGGTAGGAAAGAACTGCTCGGGGGCTTCCTGGAATTCCTCGTAAGCCTTAAGCGAAGCCTGGTCCCAACCTACGGTCGGAAGTATCTTCTTGCCCAGCTGCTTGCGCAGCTCAGACAGCACGACGCCCGGCTCTACGCGAAGCAGAAAGCGACCCTGTTCATCGCGGCAAAGGCCTAGGTAGCGATTCATACGGGAGGTATTGAGGATGTGGCCGCCATGGGGCACGGCGCCGGCGGCGAGGCCCGTTCGAGCGCCCTGAACCGTTACCGGGACACGCTCGGCATGGAGCTGCCGCAGGATGGCGCGAACCTCGTCTTCCGATGTCGGAAACGAAATGCTCGAGGCCTCGCCCGACGAACGAGACTCATCGCGACCGTATTCCTCGTACTCATCGGTGAAGGGTTTGATGGTTGCAGACATGCAGAACTCCCCTTTAGCTAACTACAGTGTTTGCAGGGAGATGTTACCGCATCGTTTCGTTGACGTGTTCGAGACCGTCTCCATAATTGAGGATTTTTACGTTCGTGCAATTCGGCGAGCGGCCGCCACATCTCGGCAGGCGATGTTTTTTACACATATCGCTTTGCCGCCAACGATCGCGAAATTGGCGCTCAAAAAATGTTGAAGTATTTTTTACCACCAACTACCTGCGACGATGCGAATCCGTCAAGCATTTGGTCAGCTTTTGGTCAAGTTGTGGCTGATACGGTCGGCATCGACAGCCAAACCGATAGAAGTTTTGGCCCCAGAAGCAGGGAGGTTCCCATGGCATATTACTGGCCCCAGTACGGCGTCGCCATCGAAGTCGACGACGATCCCCATCTCCTGCCTTTCGAAGAAGAGGCATTCCCCGGCACGACGGTCTACCACGTCACCACCGATGTGATCTGCGACCCCGAGTCGTTCTCGGCACTCGCCCACCACATCGCACGCATCCACGACATCGAGCTCCCTCCCGACTTCGATGAGCTTGTCTACTCGCGCCGCCTGATGCTTCATATGCTCTTTGGAGCGGACCCGTCCACGTTCGCACGCGTCTACACCACCAAGGACGCCGCATGAGCGCGAAGAAGTTGCCCCGACTCGCGAGTCTGGGGCATCGCAAGAAACTCATCGCTGTCTGTTTGGCTATCGTCTGTGCCCTCGTCGCCGTAGGCTTGTACGCCTGGCAGTCGCAGCCCGTACCCGAAGCGGGCGCCTCGGTTACGACGGCCGAGGGCAAATCGCGCCAAGAGATCCAAGATGAGCTCGATGCCATCGTCCGCGACAACATGATGACGATTTCGGTCGCGCCGGTCGCTCAGCTGCAGGAGGACGGCAAGCTGCGCGTCAACGTGCAAAACGTCCAAGACAATAAATTTCCCCAGCGATTCCGCGTCATCCAAAACGACGAGACCATATACGAATCCGATGTGGTCGAGACCGGCAAAACGGTCGAGACATGCCCCGCCGGCGACATCGAGGAAGGTGAGGCGTACATCGAGATCCAGGCGCTTGAGGCCAAGACCTATGACAGCCACGGCAACCCGACACGCGTCAAGGTACGGGTTGAGCAAGCCGAGAACTAGCTTTCCGGTCGACGCGGCACCGCACGCGATTCACCAGCATTCGTCCAATCATCGCGGGGACGGCCCGCGGCGAATAGAAAGGAACGACCATGGACATCACCAGGAATATGAACGGAGCCAGAACGCTCGTCGTGGGTGCAGGGCTCGCGCTCGCGCTCGCAATGGGCGCCGCCCCGACGCCAGCTATGGCAGCCGGGCGTGTTGGAACCACGAAGGTAATGGTCAAGACCGAGATCGACAACATCAAGTTCAACGCACCGACGGTTATTCCCTTCGTCGCCCAAGCCGACGGCACGCTTCAGGGTCCCTCAGAAGACGCGATCACCATCGACAATCTTTCGGCCTACGGCATCCATGTCACCAACATGAAAATCGACGCCATGAACACCTGGACCATTGCCGCCGACGCCAAGGCCGGAACCGCGCAGAACTCCATCGACTTTAAGGTCGGCCCCGACGGCGCACTCCAGAACGCCAGTGCCGCAACGCAGGGGACAGGCCTCGATCTTTCCAAGAATGCAGCCTTCGACATGGGCTACCAGGGCATTGCCGGCGGCACGGACAAAATTAAGCTCAAGACAAGCGGAAACGTCGCCCGCGTCACGCGCGATATCTTCCACGTAACCGGCGAAGGCGATCAGGTTGCAACGATCACCTGGACGGTCGAGCCCGGTGCGCACACGGCATAAGGCCGTCGCCCTGGCCGCCGCCGTCAGCATCCTAGCGTTTGGCCCAGCCATGGCCTTTGCCCAGCAAGAACAGGCGCAGGCCGCCACGCAAGTGACGATCGACCTCTCGGGGCTCGACCGCGGCGACCGCGAGGAACCATTGGCGCAGACAGGCGATGGACGATGGCTCTTGGCAGCAGGCGCCACAGCAGCAGGCGCGGGAACCGCCGGCCTCGGCCTGCACATCAAACGCAGCCAGAAACAAAACACGGACAGGCCGCACTAAATTAGCTAAGGAGACCCCATGGCATCGAAGAACCTTTTGCCCGTCGTCGCACTCTGCGGCGCGCTCGCAACCGGAACGCCTGTCGCCGCTTGGGCGACTCCCGTCATGGCAGACTCCTTACCAGCAGCCCTAAGTTCCGCACCAAATCCGTCGAGCGCCATTGCGTGCAAGCGTTTTTCGATCGCACAGGCCGCGATCTCAACCTCGGGATGCCTTCGTCGTAATACGGACGGCTCGATAGTCGTGGATATCAAGCGTTCGAACAAGGCAAACGGCTCCCAGGCGGGGTGCGCCGTCTGCACGTGGCGCTCGGTTGTGCTCGATGCAGATGGCGATCCATGCAATTTAGAGCTGCGCATCGACATCGCTTCGGTCGATGACTCGGCGAACGGAGCGAAGGTCGCCTTCGACGGTACGTTTTTCGAGAAAGGAGGCGGTATATGTCTGGGCTGCGCCGCCGCGAATGCAGACGACACGCAGCCCACCCTCTCATTCACGGCATCGTTGCGGCTGACCAAAGCCGACACCGATGCCATCGCGGCGGGAGAAGCGTCCCTGCTGTTCTACGCCGTCAGCACCAAAGACACAGACGCTCATTTCGAGAAGCCAGCCGGATCACTCAGCCTTACACGAGGGATAGAGGCAGGCCCTATTGAAATCGATGCCCACGCGCAAAGCAGGCAACGCATTCTTGCCGACCCGGCGCTTCTCGAAATGGAGTGGAGCGGATCCGGAGCCATCGGAATTCTCCCCTCCGCGCTTGACGCCAAGACGCTCCCCTCAAACGACGTACCCATCAACGCAACCATACAAGAAGAGAGCGCGGACAAAGAAGCAGGTGCGGGCGACACGCCATCGCCGACAAACAGCGTCCCAGCTTCTCTCGAAGCACCGAATGAACCCGCTACCGATCCAAACGATCCCGAACTCGCGGACAGTCTGGGGCTTGCTGATCCTCAAGAGATCGATGAAGGTAACTGCTGCGTGCTTGCCGCGCTCGACCACACAGAGGTCATCGACGCTGCGAACATCGAAGTTGCCGCCGCCAATCAGCCCGTCCGCAAGTCGGCTATCATCGCATTTCCCGAATCCATCGAAGTCGTCTTTTTGCCATCGGGCGAGGTCGTGGCCCCAACACTGCTCACCTTGTTGGGCGCCAAGAATACTCGAAACGAAATTAAAAAGGTCACGGTTGTCGACCCCGCAACCACCGCCAAGCTGCGTCTATACGCCGTTGCTCCAGATGGAGGCAAGACCTTGGAATTCGATGGCGACACACTCCTAGCCTGGCGGCGTCTGGACATTATGCAAGACGTCTCGTATCAGATCGAACTCGAAGGGTTTGATCGTGCCCGCGATGCCAATATCATCGCCGCGGCTATTGAATCCCCGCAGCGGCTTATGACACTGCGCTTTGAATACTATCCCTATGTCCCGACAACCACCTGAGGCTTAAATGCTGCGCATCATTCCTAACACCACTTATATAACGTATTAGATGAGTCGCGATGTGCCTCGCATTTCGTTCTGCTACGATTGCCACGTTGGCATCAATACAGGAGGGCTCATGCCGGGCTTGGGAACAATCATCAACGTTGTGCTTTTAGTTGCGGGCGGTCTTTTGGGATTAGCGGGCGGCCGCTTCATTACACCGCGCATCCAAGACACGCTCATGAAAGCATCGGGGCTGTGCGTCCTGTTTATCGGCCTTGGCGGCACCATGCAAAAGATGCTCCTTATCGATGGGAAGGCGCTAGCGACCACCGGCACCACCATGCTCATTGTCTCGTTCGCCCTCGGCTCGCTCATCGGCGAGGCCGTCAACTTGGAAGCCGCCATCGAGAACCTTGGCGAATGGCTCAAGCGCAAGACTGGCAGTGAGGACGATAACGAGTTCACCAACGCTTTTGTCTCGACATCGCTGACCGTCTGCATCGGTGCCATGGCTATCGTGGGATCAATCCAAGACGGCCTGCTCGGCGACTGGTCCACGCTCGCCCTCAAGGGAGCGCTGGACTGCATCATCGTCTGCACCATGACGGCCTCGCTTGGACGCGGCTGTATTTTCTCCGCCCTGCCCGTCGCCGTGTTCCAGGGGACGATTACGCTGTTTGCCGGCGCGCTCTCCCCCATCATGACCACGGCAGCCCTCGACAGCCTTTCGCTCGTAGGCTCCATGCTCATCTTCTGCGTCGGCGTCAACCTCATCCGTCCTCAGACCTTCCGCACGGCCAATATGCTCCCCTCCGTCGTCATCGCCGTCATCTACGCCCTCCTGTTCTAAATCTATCAACGCAGCGGTATCTCGAACATCTGTTTGATGCTGTGCTATGATATGAGGTCACCGTAGCTGCGTTAGGAGAGGAGAAGCGGTGGCCGACCAGGACATCAAGATGCTCATCGAGCGCATTATGGCCGAGGCCCGGACCCATCAGTCCACCCGCTTCTCAAACGAAATCTACGCAGACGAGCCGATTCTCAAAACCGGCCGACAGATGAGGCCCTGGCG
>CABUBS010000033.1 GCA_902489855.1 uncultured Collinsella sp. | reverse complement strand
GGACACGCTTTCCCAATGGCAGCTCAAGCGGGCCGCCTGCCGGCGTCCTCGCCCGGCTACAAACGCTTCGCGTTTGCTTAACGCTCGCGCCCTGCATAGAGTTCGATTCTCCGCGGTACGGACTAGAAATAAAAAGGCAGGTAGATATACATATCTACCTGCCTGTTACATATGGTGGAGGCGCGGAGAATCGAACTCCGGTCCACGAAAGCCCCCTGATTGGCATCTCCAAGCTCAGTCGCTGGTTTAGTCTCGGACGCTTTGCGCGCAGCGACACGCTCGCGGTGTCCTAACCGGTTCGGTCTTAGCCTGCGCCATACCGATTACGTGCGCAGGAGCATTCCCCTAACATGACGTCGCGCCGGTGTCGGGGAAATCACCGGGTTGACGCGCCGCTATAAACTAAGCAGCGAGAGCCATAGGCTCAAAAGAAGAGTTGTTGTCAATTCAATTTGACGGTACCCCTGTTTAACGAGGCGAGGAGACCTCGGCTTGCTTCCTCTCTCAGAGCTATCGTGTCGAAACCAGTCGCCCCCGAATGTTGGGAAAGTCTGGATGGTATCGGGTCTGCAAACACCCGATAACCGTCGACTTTTCAAGGAACACGCGGGGTGAACCCCGCTCGTGGATAGCTATCTTACCACGTTCTAAAGGCAGACAGCTGTTCTATGCACGAGCTGTGAAGACCCCAATGTGCTCCGCACTTCGCACTTTTGCTACCGATCGCGTCACGTATATTTTCGCCAAGCAAAATTGACCCGTCGAAAGGACCGTTATGGATACCAAGCAGCAACTCGTCAATGCCCTCGCAGGTCTGGGTTCAACCATTACCGAAGCTATGGATGTCATCGAAGGCTTTGTCCCCTGCGGACATCCCGCCCTCACGGTTTCGAACGCCCTTGTTGCGCTGGACGCTGACGATGATGCAGCTCTCGCCCAGCAGCTTGAGACCGTCGAGGGCTTTATCGACCACGTGAGCGAGAACCGCGGCGTGGCCGCCTACCACGGCATCGAGGTCGAGCTCGCGGGTCCCAAAGCCGATCTGCTCGCAGCAATCCGCGAGGTAGGCGCCCTTATGCAGACTGCAGGCGTCAAGAACACCCAGGTCAACGAGTGGGTCTACCGAAGCCTGGCAGCACTAAACGATTCCGACGAAAAGGCTGCCGAAAAGCTCGCCGAAGCTCCCGTCATCAAGGCCGCGCTTTTGTAAATATCAGACGCGGGCCCCTTGGCGCATCGTCGTCCAAGAGGCCCGCAAACAGTTCGCGTCAACCGATAGCCGCGCCGCCACGTTCGGCCAAAGCAAGAATCGGCATCATTTGGTGCGGGGTCTTTGCTGCAAGATCGGCATGTTCGAGCAGCTTACGATCGTTGGTCACCAAGTAATCGACCTGCGCGCGCTTGCACGCGGCGAGCACCAAGTTGTCCTCGTAATCGCGATGGAGCGCTAAGTATTTGTCGGCCAGCCAAAGGTCCGACGCATCTGCACCCACGGCCGTAGCGTTTTCGGTCATATTCCGAACAAACGCCAGCGCCGCATCGCCAATCGCGCGGGCAGAAGCCTCGTCGAGCGCTCCCCCGCTGGCAAGAACGCCACGCTTCAGCTCGTGTTGGACAACGTACAGTACGTCCTTAGCGATATGCACCGGAAAGAACAGCGATGCCCCCGCCTCCGTCGCCTGCCCAATAAACGCACGCGCGGCAAGCGACTCGGCATGGTCAACACAAAACGAATCAACCCATACGTTGGCGTCCACCATGATCTTGAGAGGGGCTCCGCTCACAGGGTCATCCCCTTTTGGCGATAGCGCTCGTCCATGGCTTCGGAATAGATTGTGTCCCAATCGCGATCGTCGGATACGGGCGACGCAGCGATGCCCAAATCTGCATAAAGCCGGTCTGCCGCTGCCCACGACGCGGCGAACGGAGTATCGTGCGCGACGGTCTGTTGCCGGTCGTCGACGGCCGCAAGCACTTCCTCGCACTGCCCGCCGCCCTGCGCGACCTTGGCCACGACCTTTTTGATGAGCTCGGGCAGTGATCTGTCCGAAAGCCGCAACGCTTCCTCCGCATGGTCCTTGACCTGGCGATCCACGCGAACGTTCACCTGCGCCATGCCGCTAACAGCACCCACGTTGATCCCGCTCCCTTCAAATGCTAGCACCGCTAGCAACACTATATAGAGAAGCTAGCAAATGGTCAAATGCAAAAGGCCTGCGTCCGGACGACACCGATGCCGTCTGGGCGCAGGCCAGATAACGTGGGCGAACACGTCCGCTAGCGCAGGTAAGCCTTTGCGTTGCCCAGGCTGTAGGCGATCGTTGAGCCGTTGTGCAGCAGCGACGACGCCTGCGGGGTAATCGCGCCGGTAATGCCCAGCGCCAGGAGCGCCGAGTTGGTGAGCATCACCTTAGAATACGAACTCGTCAGACGGTCGATAAGCCCCTGACTCATGCGGCGCAGGCGCACGATCGCGGCGAGGTCTGTATCGGTCAGGATGATATCGGCGACCTCCTTGGCGATGTCGCTTCCACCGCCCATTGCCAGCCCCACGTCGGCCAAACCGAGTGCCGGCGAATCGTTGACGCCGTCGCCCACCATGGCAACGTGGCGCCCCTCGCCCTTAATGCGCTCAACATACGCGTACTTGTCCTCGGGCAGCAGCTCGGCCTTAAACTCGTCGACACCCGCCTCGCGAGCAATGCGCTCGGCCGTGCGCTCCGAGTCGCCCGTGAGCATGACCACGTGCTTAACGCCCAACGCGTGCAAGTCGGCGATAGCCTCGCGAACCCCGGGCTTAAGCGGGTCCTCGATACCGAGCACGCCCACAACGGTGCCATCGACCGCCAGGTACAGCGGCGACAGCCCCTGCATCTGGGACTCGATTTGCTCCTTAATGTCGGACTCGAGCTGCGCGCTCTCATCCTCAAATACAAAGTGCGCGGAACCGATGATGGCGCGACGCCCTTCAATGGACGAAGCGATGCCGTGCGCCACGATGTACTCGACGGCGGCATGGCGCTCGCGGTGCTCGAGCCCGCGCTCGCGGGCGGCGTTGACCACGGCACGCGCCACCGGATGCGGAAAATGCTCCTCCAAGCAAGCGGAAAGGCACAGGATCTCGTCCTCGCTCCAACCATCGGTGGTGAGCACGCAGGCAAGACGCGGCTGCGCCTCGGTAAGCGTGCCGGTCTTATCAAACACAATGGTGTCGGCCTTGGCAAACGACTCAAAGTACTTGGCGCCCTTGACCATAACACCCATCTTGGCAGCATCGCTCATGGCAGTCATGACGGCGACGGAACCCGTGAGCTTGAGTGCGCACGAGTAGTCGACCATCAGTGCCGCCGAGGTCTTGATGAGGCTGCGGGTGGTAAGCGCAACCAGGCCCGCGAGCAGGAAGTTCCACGGGACGATCTTGTTGGCGAGGTCTTCCATGTGCGACTGGCCCTCGGACTTGAGCGAATCGGCCGTCTGCACGAGCGAGACGATCGAGCGGAGCTTGGTCTGCGCCGTGTTGGCGCGCACGCGCACCAAGATGCTGCCGTCTTCCACGACGGTACCGGCGAACACATCGTCGCCCACGCTGCGCTCGACGGCCAGCGGCTCGCCGGTCAGGGTCGCCTGGTTGACCATAGCGCTCCCCTGCTCGACAACACCGTCGATGCAAATGGACATGCCAGTGCGCACGGCGACCAAATCGCCGGGCTCGAGCTCGGTCGCGGCAACGCTTACCTCGGTGTCGCCGACAACCTTTTGCGCCTTGTCGGGCACATCGAGCAGCGAGTTGATGAGCTCGTTTTCGCTCATGGCGCGAGTGTAGTCCTCGAGCAGCTCGCCCACGTTGAGCAAGAACATTGTCTGGCCCGCGGTGTCGACATCACGCTTGACGAACGAAATGCCGATGGCCGAAGCGTCGAGCACAGGAACGGTCAGGCGCGGCTGTGCCAGCTCATGAAGGGCAGCGCGCAAAAATGCCATGTAACCGGCCACGACAAACACCGCACGCAGAGGCGTCGGCAAGAACCAACGGCGCGCGTAGTGGGCGCCGATAAGTGTGGCAAGATCCATGACGAGCTTGTGCTTGCGCGGCTCGAGTTGCATCACGTAGCCCGACTTGGCATCGGCGATAGCTTGAGCATCGAGCGCGCCCAAGGCATCGAGCACGCTCGCGCGGCGCGGCTCGTCGTACTCCAGCGCCATCTGGCCAATGCGGCCATACACGCGCACCTTGCGCACGCCATCGATGTCGCCGCCAAGCTTTAGAAGCGCATCGAGATCGCTCTCTGGCACAGGACCCGCCAACTGAAGGCGGGTCCTGCCAGGGATCTCGCTGATAATCGAGAATCTCATAGTTTGTGCCTGGGAGCGCTACTCGGCTGCCTCGTCAGCAGCGGCCTCGCTCTGGGTGATGTAAGCAGCCTCGGCAACCATGTCGTCGACATTAGCCTTGGCCTGCTCGACCATGTCCTGGTAGCCGTTCTTGATGCGCATGCCGCACGCGATACCCTGCACGCAGGCATTCTTTACCGGAGCGCTGGTAAGCAGCTTGATGCCGGCCGTGCCAAGCAGAAAACCGCCACCGACAAGCAGGGTGTTGAACGTGGACTTCTTCATGATGCCTCTCCCTTTTCCGCAACAACTGCGGCATGGTGCCTTAGCACCCGAGTTCATTAGTTTGCTCGAGCACGCTTTTGAAAATAGTTTAGTATAACTATTTGGTCAACAATGGCTAACTTTTTGGAAACTATGGGGATGAACTCAATGTGACAAAGGGACTGTCCCTTTGTCACATTGTGGATGCCTTCCTCAGATCTGCCAGGCAGCCGCTTCCTTTTGCAGCGCAATCATGCGGGCAAATTCTCCGCCTGCCGCCTTGAGCTGCGCCGGGGTGCCCTGCTCGGCGACAACGCCATCCTTGAGCACGACGATCTTGTCGGCATTTTCCACCGTGCGCATGCGATGGGCGATCACAATGACCGTTTTGCCGGCGAGCAAACGGGAGAGCGCCTGCTGAACCACGGTCTCGTTCTCGACATCCAGGCTCGCCGTCGCCTCGTCCAGCAACACGATCGGCGCGTCTTTGAGCAACGCGCGGGCGATGGAGATGCGCTGGCGCTCGCCGCCAGAAAGCTTGGAACCATTCTCGCCGATCATGGTGTCATACCCTTGAGGCATGCGATGCACGAATTCGTCGCAGTTGGCGGCATGTGCCGCTGCCAAGACTTCTTCGTCGGTTGCATCGCGACGGCCCAGACGGATGTTGCCCATCACCGTATCATCGAAGAGCAACACGTCCTGAAAGACAATGGCGTAGTCGCACAGCAGCACCTCGGGGTCCACGCTCGCAACATCCACGCCGCCCACGGTAACCTTTCCCGCAGTAGCATCCCAAAAGCGCGCAGCTAGGCGACTCACCGTAGACTTACCGGAGCCTGAAGGACCAACGAGTGCCGTAACCTCCCCTTCCCTAGCGGTAAAGCTCACATCGGTAAGGACCTTCTCGCCGGCGCGGCCGTCCTCGCCCGCACCATAGCCAAATGCCACGTGATCGAACACCACATCGTGGCCCACGGGCTCAAATTTCTCGCTGCCCCGCGCCACAGGCTCTTCCATGATAGAGCGCATACGCTTGGCAGACGACTCGGCGGCAAACAGCTCGGACACCAGCATCAACGCCTGGTCAAAGGGTGCATAGATACGGCTCACCATAAGCAAGAAGGCAAACATCACCAAAAAGTCGACCCGCCCCGAGGCAACCATCGCGGCACCCGTTACCAGCGTGGAAGCGACCCCCAGACGCAAAATGACAAAGGCAGAGTTGACCAAAAGCCCGTTAACGAGTTCTCCCTTAGTGGTCTCGCGCTCCTCGGCATCGATCACGGCACCGAGTCCCTCAAGATAATAGGCCTCCTGGTTGGTAGCGCGGATCTCGCGCACACAATCGAGCGTCTCCTGGATCGCCTCGGTGACTTTGACCTTCTTGGTGCGAACACGGTCGAACACCGGGACCATGGGGCCGCGTGTTAGATACAGCACGGCAAAGGCCACGGGAACGCTCCAGAACGCCGCGATCGCCAACTGCCAGCAAAAGAACAGCGATGCTGCGAACACAATAGCGCTTGCGATAATGGCGCCCCAAAGCTCTCCCAACACGTGGCTGTAGGCGTGCTCCATGGCCTGGACGTCGCCCATGATGGTCTCGGTTAAATCGGCCAGATCACGACGACCAAAAAACGACAGCGGCAGTTTGCGCAAGCGCTCGGCAATCTCCATACGCTGCTTGCCGCACTCCTCGTAAAAGATGCAGTAGGTGTAGTAATACTGCTGCCAGTTGGAGGCAAAGAGCAACACAAAAAAGACCACGAGGCCGCCCACGATCGGCAGGGCATCCGGCAGGTCGGCGCCAGTGGCGAGATGTTCGACAAAACCGGCCATGACCAGGAATAAAAAGCCCATGCCGGCCATGGTAATAAGATTGGTGAGCGTGGTCCAGAAAATGCCGCGCTTTACGCCGGCGACGCCTTTATCGGATAGGAAATACTTCTTTTGGAATGAGGCGAACATTTAGGCCTCGCCTCCCTTCGTGACGGCGGCATCCGCGGTCGCTGCAGTGATTTTCCAGCTCGCGGCCTGTTCGTATTCGGCCCACATCTTGGCATACAGACCCTCTTGGGACAGCAACTCGGCATGAGTACCCGACTCCTGCACGCTGCCCTGGTTGAGCACCACGATTTGGTCTGCGCCCACTACAGTCGAGAGTCGGTGCGCAATCATAATGACCGTGCGACCCGCCGCCAGCTTGCTAAAGGCGCGCTGGATGAGTGCCTCGTTCTCGGGATCGGCAAACGCCGTGGCCTCATCGAGCACCACGATAGGCGCGTCTTTAAGGATCGCGCGGGCGAGTGCCACGCGCTGGACCTCGCCGCCCGAAAGATATGCTCCGCCGGCACCGAGCATGGTATTGATGCCCTGTGGGAGCTTGGCCACAATGTCGTCGCACTGAGCTGCGGAGAGGGCCGCACGCACTTCGTCGTCAGTGGCCGTAGGCTTGGAGGCGCGCACGTTATCGGCAAGTGTTTGCCGGAACAGCTGGTTGGTCTGGAACACGAAGGCAACCTGGTCCATAAGCTCGTGCGGATCCATATCGCGAACGTCCACACCGCCCACGAGTACTCGACCCGAAGAGACATCCCAAAATCGCGGGATCAGGCTTGCGCAGGTTGACTTACCGCCGCCCGAGGGACCCACCAGCGCAAGGGTGCTACCCGTGGAAACGCTAAAGCTCACATGGCTAACGGCAGGTGCTTTGGCACCCTCGTACGTAAAGCTCACATCCTCAAATCGCACGTCGCCGCCGGCAGGGTGCTTGGGTTGGGCGGGCACGGAGAGCTGCTTGGAATCCATGACGCTTCGGATGCGAGCCAGCGAATCGGCACTCATCTGAGAGGCCTCGCCCACAAACATGAGCTTGGTCATGGCCGTCGGTACCACGGCCGAAAATATCGCGTAAAACGTGAAGTTGGCCATAAAATGCGCGAAGTCCGTCTCGCCCGGCGCCAACAGCAACGCCACGGGCAACAGGAATGCCACAAGACCATTGAGCGCGGTAAGGTTGAGTACCTGCGGACCTCGACAGAACGTGCCCGCATAGTTTTGTGCCATGTCGGCGTATTCGGCGATCGCATCGTGGAAGGCCTTAAAGGAGTAGACCGTCTGCTGAAACACCTTGACCACGGGGATGCCGCGTACGTATTCGGTGCCGGTCTTGTTCATCTTGACCAGCGCTCCCATGTAGGCCTTCATGAACTCGGCGCCTTTGCCGCTCATCATGGTGGCCATGGCGCCAAACGAAATGGCCACCGAGATGAGGCATGCCGCGCCCAAGCGCCAATCGAGAGCGAAAAGCAATACGAGCAGGCCCACGACCATGGCGGCGGCGCCTGCGATATCGGGCAGCATGTGTGCGAGCAAAGTCTCGGTGGAGGCGGCACATCCGTCTACAACACGACGCAGCTCACCGGTGGCGTGCGTGTCAAAGTAGCCAAGCGGCAGCTTAAGCAGGTGCTCGCTCGTAGTCTTGCGGATATTGGACGCACAGCGAAACGCGGACAGATGCGTGCACATGAGCCCCACGAAATAAGCTACGATGCTTGCCAGCGCAAACCCCACGGCCCACCAACCGTACATCGCGATATCGGTGGCTTCGCTCCAGTTAGGCGCCACGGCGATCAAATCGCGCGCGACAAGCCAAATGCACACGTACGGGCCAAAGCTCAGCAGCTGCGAGAGCGCCGAGAGCGCCATGCCCAAATACGTTAGGAATTTACGGTCGCCGGCATATGCAAGCAGCTCGCCGATACCGCCACCTTCCTTTTTTGATTCCTTTGCCATGAGATTCCTTTCTAACGGCTTGAGAGTTAACCGTAATGAACTTATCATTGGCATGTTAGCCATGGCTCACAATCAACCGAGCTGTGGACGTTTCTGCAAAGGAAAGGGACGCTTTTGCAAATGCGGCGGGCAGCGACCGACATAACCGAGCTCTACGCACCGCAGTTTGAACAGTTTGGCCTGGAGCTTACCGGCAAGGGCGCCGTCTTTACCGGAGAGGTGGCAAACGACCGGGCGCACGGCCGCGCATGGATCATGCCCCTCTCCCCCACATGCATCGTCATGGAGCATTTCATAACCCCGACGCACGATATGTACCTGGCCGAATACACGCCCGAGCCATACGCCTGCGTGAGCGAGGTCAGCGCGCCCACACTTACATGCATGCCCGAGGCTGGCATAACGCCCGCGAACCTCAAACCATTGCATGGGCCGTGGCCAAACAATGCCGTTTGCAGCTTTATCCAAGATAGCTGTGGCGAGGAATTAAGCCCGCTGTTTGCGGGGGAGCTCTATCACTCGCGCTCGGTGCTCTTTTTGCCTGGATATTTTGACGAACTGGAACACCGCTATCCCACCGAGTTCGCGGGAACCTTTGAGGCGTTTGCCGAGCCATGGCACGAGGAAGCGACGTCTGCCATCTGCCACACGCTGCGCCGGATTAACGAGGACCGCGCCCGCACCGTAGGCGGACACGTCTATATGCAGGGCATCGTGGAGGCCATGGTCGCGGAGCTCGCCTGTTCGTGCGCGGCCCACAAACAGGCGCGGCAGGCGGCAGACACACGCGTCAGCATAACCATTGCCGAAGAAGCAACGGCGATGATTGAGCGCGCGCTCGACAAAGGCAGACGTGTGGGTATCAACGAGGTGGCCGAGAGGCTCTACACAAGCCGCTCCAAACTCTGCGCCACCTTTAAAGTCCAAACCGGCGAGTCCCTGGGCACCTACATACGAAGGCGCCGCATGGAGCGAGCACAGGACCTTTTGGCCGATAGCGCGCTCACAATAGCGCAGGTGGCAGAGCGCCTAGGCTACCCTCAGCAAGCCGCCTTCGCCCAAGCCTTCAAACAATACACCGGCATGACACCCACGGCTTGGCGAAGCAAGTATCGCTAAGGCCCAAGCTCCCTGGCCGTAACGGAGCGATTTAATTAGCCGCCGCCCATCAGCTCGCCCAGGATCTAAACGTCAAGATGTGCACAATCAAGCGCCTTTTTGATAAGAGGGGCAGATCGATCAGCCAAATACAACGGAATGTTGAGCACCCCGTCGTCGAGCTTTAGGTTCTTAAGTGAGTAGCGGACCCTCAGTGGAGTCGTCTCCGCATGCTTGTCGGCATAGTACTTAAGGCTCTTGGAATGAACGACCTCTCCCGATTTGACCTCGACGGGAACGATTTCGTTTCCGACTTGAATCAAAAAATCGACTTCGTGTTTCGGCTTCTCGTTTGTCCAATAGCGCGGAGCGACATCCAGCTGCAGAAGCAATGCCTGAAGCACATAGTTCTCGGCAAACGAACCTTTGAACTCGGAAAATAGCGCATCCGAGATGGCAAAAGCGGACGCATCCAGCCTTGCCATGCGGCGCAGCAAACCGACATCAAGACAGTAGACTTTAAATGCCTTGAGGTCATCGTATGCAGAGAGCGGCACGCCACCGGCAGCATTAAGGCGAACCGCCGTGATGAGCCCAGCATCGGCAAGCCATTCCAGAGCATCCTCGTATTCTCGAGCACGAGCCCCCTCGCGCACCGCACCCCAAACGAACTTTTTATTCTCGCGCGCCAACTGAGTTGGAATCGAGTTCCATATTTGCGAAAGCTTGGCGAACTGCGCACGGCCACCATGCTTGGCAAAATCGCGCTCGTAGGAATCCAAGAGATCGGACAACACCTTATCGACCTGAACGATATCGCCCGTCTCCACCCACCGACCAAGAGCCTCTGGCATGCCGCCACATGCAAAATAACGCCGAAGATGCTCGACGAGACGGACATGGAAGAAATCGGGCACTGTCTCGATCTGATCCAGGCCGCCAAGGTATTCGTCGTAGTTTGCAGCGCCCTCGGCTTTCAGAAACTCGGAAAAGCTCATAGGGTGCATCTCCATGAACTCGACCTTTCCCACCGGAAAAGCGCTGGTCTCACGGGACAAGCGAACGCCCAACAAAGACCCTGCGCATGCGACGTGATACTCGGGGGCCTCGTCACAGAAGTATTTAAGGGCGCCGACTGCAGAAGGACAATCCTGGATCTCATCAATAATAAGCAGCGTCTCGCCGGGATCGATAGGCTGTCCAAATGCCAGGGAAAGGTTTGAGATGATCCGCCGAGGATCGCGCGTACCTTCGAAAAACTGAGCGTACTCGCTCTGTACCCCAGGTGACGGTTCCTCGAGCGTCAGATACACAAAATTGCGGTACGAGGTTCGACCGAACTCCTTAAGCGCCCACGTCTTTCCAACCTGGCGCGCCCCCTTAAGGATAAGCGGCTTACGATATTCCGACGCTTTCCAAGCGTTAAGCTTGGCAATGATATCTCGCTGCATGGCCGAACCTCCCGCAAAGAATCTTCCGTAAACGTGATATTTCCCACATTTTACCCTAGGTAAAACGTGACATTTATCACATTTACGGAAGTTTTAAGCTCATTTCGCCACACTTTCATCACATTCAAAAGGCGGAGGCGCATTTTGCGCCTCCGTCACCATCTTTCCTATCAGCCCGCCTGACCCGAACGGCCGAGTCGTCTGGCCGGGGAAGCCCCGAGTCGCCGGGGTGTTTGCTCCAAATGAGTTCCGCATGCAAAGAAGGCCACTAAATGTGGCCTTCGTCTTGCATAGGACTGTTTGAAATTTGGAGGAAACACCCCGGCGACTCGGGGCTTCCCCGGCCTCGCAGCTACGAGAGCGACGTTCTCAGCAACTCGTTGAAGAGCTTCGGGTTGCCCTTGCCGCGGCTCGCCTTCATGCACTGGCCCACCAAAAAGCCGATGACCTTCTGGTTGCCATCTCGGTACTGCTGCGCCTGCTCGGCACAGTTCGCCAGCACCTCGTCCACGATCGGTTGCAGCGCGCCGGCGTCGCTCACCTGGCGCATACCGCGCTCGTCGACGATCTTGTTGGGATCGTCACCGGTCTGGGCCATGGCCTCAAAGACCTCGTGCGCCTGGTTAGAGCTGATGGCATCGGTCGCCAGCAGCTTGGCAAGGGCTGCCACCTGAGCCGGCGCGATGCCGGACTCGGCCAGCGACACGCCTGCGCCCTTAAGGTAGGCAATCATCTCGTTCACCAGCAAGTTCGCGACCGTCTGGGCCTCCTTGCCAGCCATACCGGCAGCGGCGGCCTCAAAGAAGTCGGCAAACTCGGGGTCGCCGGCAATCTGCTCGGCGTCGGCCGTCTTAATGCCAAAGTCGGCCTCAAAACGGGCGCGCTTGGCATCGGGCAGCTCGGGAATCTCGCCACGGCAACGGTCGATAAACTCGTCGTCTAAATCGAACGGCGCCAGGTCGGGATCGGGGAACAGACGATAGTCGTCGGCCGTCTCCTTGACGCGCATGACCACGGTGCGCTTGCGGCTGGGCTCCCAGTGGCGGGTCTCCTGGTAGATGATGCCGCCCTCCTCGAGCACCTCGGCCTGACGGCAGATCTCGTAGGCAAGGCCGTCATGCAGGCTCTTAAACGAGTTGAGGTTCTTAAGCTCGGTCTTAGTACCCAGCTTGGTCTCGCCGCGGCGGCGCAGCGACACATTGCCGTCGCAGCGCATGGAACCCTTCTCCATGGAGCAATCGGAAATGCCCAGCGTCACAAAAATGCGACGGAGTTTCTCCATAAACAGGCGAGCCTCCTCGGGCGTGCGCAGGTCGGGCTCGGTGACGAGCTCAATCAGCGGCGTCCCGCAGCGGTTGTAGTCGACGAGTGACTCTGCCGCGGCGGTAATGCGGCCCTCGGCACCGCCCACGTGCACCATCTTGGCAGCGTCCTCCTCCATGTGGATGCGCAGGATGCGGATGGGCACCGTGTAGGAACCGTCCTCGCGACGCTCGGGCATCTGCAGGTTGGACGCATCGTAGCTGGCCAGGTGGCCGGCGCGCTGGTTGCCCTCGCGCATGGTCGACGTCATGGACGTGGACAGGCCCTCGGCGTTGGCGGAGGCGCTCGCCAGGCTCTGAGCCTCGGCCTCGCCGAATGCGCAGTCGGGGCGCTCGGCGGCACCGCGGCCGGTCACGTCCAGATCCAGGTGGCCGTACATGGCAAAGGCGACCGGACCCTGCGTGGTCTGGAAGTTCTTGGCCATATCGGGATAGAAGTAGTGCTTGCGGTAGAACATCGAGTGGCGCTGGATCTCGCAGTTGGTGGCGAGACCTGCCTTAACGATGCTCTCGATTGCCTTCTTATTGGGCACCGGCAGGGCGCCCGGCAGACCCAGGCACACCGGGCACACGTTGGCGTTGGGCTCGTCATCGTGGCTGAGCTTGCAGTTGCAGAACATCTTTGTATCGAGTGCGGTGAGCTCGGTGTGGATCTCCAGGCCGATCACGGCCTCCCAATCCTGCAGGACCTCGGAAAGCTCCTTCATTACAGCTCGCCTCCCTTCCCGGCAAAATCGGGCGCGACGGAAAGCGCGGGCGCACCCGTGGCGGCATCGGCAAAGCCGCGCTCCAGGGCGCGGGCAAACGTGAGCAGCTGACGGTCCTTAAACGCAGGTCCCACCAGCTGGGCAGAAACAGGCAGCTGAGTATCCTCGCCCAGACCCAGCGGCACCGAGATACCACCGTTGCCGCAGATGTTGAGCGAAATGGTGTACAGGTCGGAGAGGTACATCTGCGTGGGGTCGCTGATCTCGCCAAACTTAAAGGCCGTGCGCGGCGAGGCCGGCATGAGGATGGTGTCCACCTTGGCATACGCGGCGTCGTAGTCCTGCATGATGAGCGTGCGGGCCTTTTGCGCGGCGTAGTAGTACTTGTCGTACACGCCCGAGCTCAGCAGGTAGGCGCCAAGCATCTGACGGCGCTTGGCCTCGGCGCCAAAGCCGTGGGCACGCGAAAGCGAGCTCTGGTCGGACAGGCTGGCGCAGCCCTCCTCCTGGTAGCCGTAGCGAATGCCGTCGAAGCGGGCCAGGTTGGAGAACGCCTCGGCCGGGCCGATGACGTAGTAGGCGGCGATGGCGGCGTCCAGGTGTGGCAGGTCGACCTCGACCAGCTCGGCACCCTGGTTCTGCAGCTCCTGGGCGGCGCGCTGAACAGCGGCCTTGACCTCGGGCGTCAGGCCCTCGGCCTCCATAAACGCAGGGATGATACCCACGCGCTTGCCCTCGATGCTGTCGTTGAGGTGCTCGGTAAAGTCGACAGCACAGTCCTGGCTGGTGCAATCGTACGGATCGTGGCCCGCACCGGTGAGCGCGTTCATGGCCAGCGCGACGTCCTCGACCGTGCGACCGAAGGGGCCCACCTGGTCGAGCGACGAGCCAAAGGCAACCACGCCGTAGCGGCTCACG
>CABUBS010000032.1 GCA_902489855.1 uncultured Collinsella sp. | reverse complement strand
GGTGGTTGGGTATGCGGCGCAGCGGCTCGTCAAAGTTGTAGTAGGGCTCGTAGGGGGTCTTCTCGGTGGGGTCGGTGGCTTCGACGACGATATCGGCGGTGTTTTGCGTAAAGGCGCGCAGGTCGGCGACGTTCTCCGGGTCCTCGGCCACCGTCTCGGCCACGATGTCGGCGGCGCCGGCGAGCGCCTTCTCGGGCGTGTCGAAGCCAGCCTTCTCGTTGACGTATGCCGCGGCGGCGTCGAGCGCGCTGCTCTTGGCCGAGGCCTGCATGATGATCATGTTGGCAAGCGGCTCCAGGCCGGCCTCGCGGGCCTTCTGCGCGCGGGTCATGCGCTTTTTGCGGTAGGGCTTGTAGAGGTCCTCGACACGCTGGAGCTGCGTGGCCTCGCGAATCTGCTGCTCGAGTTCGGGCGTGAGTTTGCCTTGGGCATCGATGAGCAGGACGACATCCTCCTTGCGCTGCTCAAGATTGCGCAGGTAGGAAAGACGCTCGTCGAGTGCGCGCAGGGCGACGTCGTCCATGCCGCCGGTGGCTTCCTTGCGGTAGCGCGAGATAAAGGGAATGGTGTTGCCCCCGTCGATGAGCTTGACGGCAGCCTCGACGTTGGCGGCCTTAAGGTTGAGCTCGCGCGCGAGCTGGGCGATAAGATCCATGGGACTCCTTGCGTTTAAGGTGCGTTTGCAGCACAGAGCTACCAAGGATACCACCCGCGATGCGACAAAGGGACTGTCCCTTTGTCGCATGCCACTGCACAAAAGCCCCGCGGACAGGAGGCTGCTCGCGGGGCAGAGAAGAGGGGCTTGTCGATAGCGGGCCGAGGGGCTCGGCGCAGGGTTTCTGCCGCGGCCCACCCTGGGGCGTTACAGCTCGACGAGCTGGCCGGTCTCGGCGGCCTCCTTGATGGCGTTGAGAAGCGTGAGCGTCTTAACGTTGTCGGCGGGGGTCACGACGGGCTCGACCTCGCGGCGGACAACCTTCACAAAGTGCTTGAGCTGCATCTTGTGCGGCAGCGCCGGGTCGACGGCCGGGATCTCCATCTGCAGCGGCTTGTGCCAGTTGGAGGCTCCGTCGTAGGAGAACTGGTGCAGGCGGGGCAGCGAAAGGGCGCCCTTAGTTCCGCCGATAAAGTAGGCGTCGGCGTCGAAGGGGCGGTACTGCGGGTCCTCGCGAGCGGTGGCCTCCCAGTTCCAGGGGCTGGCGGTGGCGTCGGAGATGGTCATGCTCGCAAGCGCGCCATCGGCAAAACGGACGTTGACCACGGCGGAGTCCTCGGTCTCAAAACCGCGGGCGGCGCTGGACTGCATGCCCTGGACGGCAACGGGCTCGCCCAGCAGGTAACGGAGCAGGTCGACGTCGTGCACCAGGTTGACCAGGATCGGGCCGGCACCCTTCTTGCGGCGCCACTCGACATCGAAGTACTCGTCATTCTTATAGATCATGTAGTGGAAGCTCGACACGGTGAGCTTGCCCAGCTCGCCGGACTCGATGATCTCCTTGGCCTTGTTGACGAAGGGGTTGTGGCGACGGTGCTGACCCACGAGCACGGGCACGCCGGCGGTCTCGGCCTCGGCAGCGAAAGCCTGGGCATCCTCCAGGTCGTTGGAGATCGGCTTCTCGACCAGCGGCACAATATTGCGCTTCACGGCCTCGCGAGCAACGCCCAGGTGCAGGTCGTTGGGGGTGGCGATGATGACGGCCTCGGGCTTGACCTCGTCCATCATCTGGGCGGGATCGGTGTAAAACGGCACGCCGGCGGCCTCGGCCGTGGCGCGGGCGCCCTCAAAGGCGTCGGCGATGGTGACGAGCTCGGCCTCGGGCTCCTCGGTGACAAAGCGGATGTGGTTGCGGCCCATGGCGCCGGCGCCGATAACGGCAATGCGGACGGGGTTGAGCTCAGACATTTCGACTCCTTAATAACTGGTGGCGATGGAATGTGACAAAGGGACAGTCCCTTTGTCACATCGGTAAAACTAGGCGGACTTCTTCTTGCTGTCGGAGACCATCATGTAGACGGTGAGCACGACGGCGATGGCGGCGATCACGATGGCGCCGTAGAAGGACTGCTGGTAGGCGGCGCTGCCAGCTTCGGCGTGATACAGCACGGCGGTGATGGGCTGGCTGATCCAGGTGGAAGCGGCATAGCCCAAAAACATGATGCCGTAGTTGACGCCGATGTTGCTGGTGCCAAAGGCGCCACCGGTGAGCGGCGGGTAGATGACGAGTAGGGCGCCAAAGCTAAAGCCGAGCAGGGCGAGCGCCACAAAGAACATGGCCTGCGTAAAGCTCATCGACATGATGACGAGCGCGACGATGGTGACGACAAGGCTGATGAGCAGTGACTTGTAGGCGCCGAGCTTGTCGATGATCTGACCAAAGGACAGGCGGCCAACCAGGTTGGCGCAGGTGTTGACGGAGACCACTACACCGCCGAGGGCGACGGCCGCGGCGCTCGTGGGGTCGGCGAAGAGCTGGACGGCGGCGATGGAGGCAACCTTGCCCACGAGCAGAGTGCCCGCGGTGGCGGCAAAGGCGAAGGTGACGATGAGGACCCAGAAGCGCGGGGTCTTGACCATCTCGCCCGGGGTGAGGTCGCCGAAGGTGCCGGCATGTGCACCGCCCTTGGGGGCCTCGAAGCCCTCGGGCAGCCAACCGGCCTCGGGGGCCTTCAGGAACAGGGCGGAGGCGGCGATCATCACAAAGAAGATGATGCCGAGCGCCTTAAGGGCGCCGAAGATGCCAAGGCTCGGGATGAGCAGCGAGGCGAGCACCGGGGACAGCACGGCGGGGCCGGCGGTCGAAGCAGCCAGGGTGATGCCGGAGGCGAGGCCCTTCTTGTCGATGAACCACTTCTGACCCGTGGTGAGTGCCGGGTTGTAGCCCAGACCGTTGCCGACGGCGGCGACGAGCGAGAACCACAGGTAGAACTGCCACGGCTCGGTGACGGTGCCGGACATGAACCAGCCCACGCCGTAGCACACGGCAGCGGCGATCACGACGTTGCGGGGGCCGATCTTATCGGAGATGCGGCCGGCGAAGATGCCCGTCACGGCCATGATGGTCTGAAAGACCGGGAAGGCCCAGGTAAGGGCGCTGGACCACTCGGGGTAGACGGCGAGCAGGTTCTTGCTCACGACGGAATACAGCGCGATGGAGCTGATGAAGAACATGGTGACGCATGCGGCGGAAAGCACGACGGCGCGACCCTTGTTGGAGTTGGTGGAAGCCATTGGACTCTTTCTAATCGATACGGGGGAGGAGCGGTCGTATCCGCGGGACCTCCCTGTCAGGTTGGTTTACTGGTCAGTCGGCTTGGCGACGCCGGACTCATCGGACCAGAGCTCGACACCCTTGTTCTTAAGGTAGTTGTCGGCATAGGCGCGACGGCCGCCGGGCTTGGCGGTGAGGTCGCCCATCATGTTGGAGAAGCCGCCATCGACCTTGATGGCGTCGCCGGTGGTAAAGTCCGAGCGCTTGGACGCCAGGAACATGACGGCGTTGGCAATATCGCTGACCTCGCCGATGCGGCGCGTGGCGATCAGACGGCTGCGGCTCTTTTCGACCTCGGGGTCGGCGTAGAAGTTGGCCGACATCGGGGTCTTAACGAAGCAGGGCTCGACACAGTTGGAGCGGACGCCGTAGGGGCCCCACTCGGCGGCGAGCATCTTGGACATCATGTTGACGCCGGCCTTGGTGGAGCTGTACACGCCCGAGAACGTCTCGGGGGAGTGGCTGGCGACGGTCGAGATGTGCACCAGGCGGCCCTGGCCGGCCTTGATCATCTCGCGACCAAAGCGCTGCGAGGTGATGAAGTAACCGGTGAGGTTGACGTTGAGCACCTGCTCCCAGTCGCTCAGCGGCAGGTCCTCCATGGCGGCGAAGCGCAGGATGCCGGCGGTGTTGACGAGAACGTCGACGCGGCCGAAGTCGGCGATGGTGGCATCGACGGCGGCCTGAACCTCGGCCTCGTCGGTGGCGTTCATCTTGTAGCCCTCGGCGTGGATGCCAAACTCGGCGGCGAGGTCGGCGGCTGCGGCCTTGACCTTTTCCTCGTCCAGGTCGAGCATGACGACGTTGGCGCCATTGCGGGCGAACTCGCGGCAGATCTCGGCGCCCATACCGCCGAGCGCGCCAGTCACGGCGCAGACATCGCCCTCGAGCTTAAGCCAATTGCTCATAGGAACTTCCCTTCTTGTGCCTCCCGGTGGGCCGTTCCCATTAATCGACCCACGTGGTTTTCGCAGGTTATCGTATGCTTTGCATTTGCGCAGGTGAATTGCATATTTGTTAGAATGGCGTTAACTGTAGGTTTACACCGCATGATGCGATTTGTACCTGATTGAGCATGTGACCTGCGAAAACGACCCCCTGCGGCACCGTGTGGCCGTACGTGCGAAAACGGAGAGAAGACGTGTACGATCGACGACTTGAGGCTATTTCGGCCGCCGCGGAGCTGGGAAGCTTCTCGCGCGCCGCGGCAAAATTGCGCGTGTCGACCCCGGCACTCGTCAAACAGGTGTCGGGGTTCGAGGCAGAGTTTGGCATTACGCTGTTCGAGCGTTCGCATTCGGGCGTCAAGGTGACGCCGGCGGGGGCGCTGTTGGTGGACGATGCACGCTCGATCATGCGCCAGTCCGAGGACGCGCTGCGCCGTGCCCGACGCGCGGCGGGTGATGGCGGTGCCGTGCGTCTGGGTGTGTCGATGATGTGCCCGGGGCGCCAGGCGCTGTCGATGTGGTCGGGCATCCACGATCTGGAACCGTCGCTGCGGTTTGAGATTGTGCCGGTAAGTGACCTCTATGACGAGCGCGAGACTGTCATGCGAAGCCTAGGTCGCGAGGTCGATGTGGTGCAGTCGAGCTTTTCGACCCCACGCTGGGGCGACGCATGCCAAAGGCTCCGCATCGTCAACGTGCCGTTTTATATCGACGTGCCGCGCACGAGCCCGCTTGCGCGCAAGACGCGTATCACGGTTGCTGACCTGGAGGGCATGCGCCTGCGCGTGCTCCGTCACGGCAACGACGCTATGGACAGCCTGCGCATCGACCTGTTAGCCGACGGCGGTGTGGATGTGATCGATGTGGATAGCTTTGACTTCGCGCTCTTTAACGAAGCCGAGGAAAAGGGCGATGCGGTGCTCACCTGCGGAGCGTGGTCGGGGGTGCACCCGGCCTTCGTGGGCGTGCCGTTCCTGTGCGGGCGAGAGGTGCCGGTCTTTCTGCACTACCCGCTCGAGCCCACCCTCCAAGTCCAAAAATTCGTCAACGCCATGGCACAACTTCTCAAATAGCTCATTTGGGACGGGTTTAGCGGTCCTCGCGTTGCAGCCCGGCTGCCTCAGCTGTCTTTACGCGGTTCTTGTCGATGTACATGTTTTTGTCGGCCTGGGAAAAGAGCTCGCGCATCGTAGGCGGTTCATCAAAATCACTGGAAAGCGCGTAGCCCACTGCATAGCTGATAGGCATGTCGGGATGAGCCTCGGAATGCTCGTTCACGTTCGCACGAACCCGAGCGAGACAGGACTCCACGGCAGCTCGATCGGCATCCCGCAGCACCGCGATAAACTCATCGCCACCGTCGCGGCCCACAAAGCAGGTCTCGGACGCCACGCACCCCAGCTGCTGGGCAAAAGAACGGATGTATTCGTCGCCCTTCTCGTGGCCGAAGTTGTTATTGACCGTATGCAGATTGTTAAGGTCGAAGACGCACACCGCAACGGGCGCCTCCGCGGAGACAGGCCGCTCCTGCCCCAAGATCTCCTCGCACTTGTTCTTGTTGGGCAGTCCCGTGGCTTCGTCGAGATAGACTTTGCTCTGCAGCTCTCGGTTGAGCGCGGCAGTGCGCACCGCGCGAACAAGTTCGACCGCAAAGGTCGCCACCAAGCCCACGATGTCGATGATCACCAAGCCCTCGAGATAGTTGAGCGCCGACGCCTTCTCCTGAGAGTAGTCCTCTGCGAGTCGCGTAGCATCGTCGCAAATGCCAAAGAACTCCTCGCTCATGGAGATGATGTCGGTGTTCTCATAGCCGACTTCGCGCACGCGGATGATCTCGGTGCAAAGCTCATCAAAATAATTTGCAAGCTCGGTCATCTTTGCCTGATACTCATCGTCGTCGAGACGGACGAGATTGAGGTCGTCGCTTCCGTAGCGCAAGCCGTTAATGTATGAATCCACGGCCTTGAGCAGGTCGTCTTGTGACTGGCCTGCGTCCTCGAGCTTCACGATGCGCTGCGTGGTGCCGCGTACCAGGCCGGCGTAGTTGACCACACGCGCCGTGCCCTGGATATCGGAGACGAGCAGCATAACATTGATGAAGAAGAAGATGAGAACTGCCGTGAGCACCATCATGAGCAGGCGCACCGCCTGGCCGGCCTTCTTGGCGACAGAAGTATTCACAAGTTCACTCCCCTAAATGACAAAAGAACAGGTAGCACGCAGTGTGCTGAAATTCATGGGTGGTTAACTCTACCATATGGGCCAGCAGCCTCAAACTGCAGCAGACGCTCGTCCAAATTGGCGTGACGCTTGCCTTGTTGTTCTTGACCTGGCCGCGCTATCGGACATGCTTCTGGTCTTGGATCACCATGGGAAAGCTCATCCCGTTTTGTGCGTCTAGAGTGGGATGCGGCTTCCCAAAGGTGCCGTTAGGGGAAATCACATCCCGGTTTACTCCCTTGAAATGGGATGCCGTTTCCCGGAGGGGGTCCAGCGGGAAACGGCATCCCATTTTGGGCCCGAAAAGTGGGATACGGTTTCCGGCCGGCATGAAAAAAGCCCCCACAGCTCATATGAACTGCGGGGGCTTATGCGTTGCGGCGTAGTTCCGGGTTGCCAGATCTACTCCAGCTCAAACGCTCCGGTGTAGAGCTGGTAGTAATACCCGCGCTTGGCGATCAGCTCGTCGTGGTTGCCGCGCTCGATGATGCGGCCGTGTGTCGCAGGGCCAGCGCCAGTTGATCTCGATTGCGCGCGCCGCCGTCGCCGATCCGCCGGCGTTGCCGCGCTCGATGATGCGGCCGTGGTCCAGGCAGATGATCGCGTCGGAGTTGCGCACGGTGCTCAGGCGGTGTGCGATGACAAACGTCGTGCGGCCCTCCATGAGCTTGTCCATGCCCGCCTGCACGATTGCCTCGGTGCGGGAGTCGATGGAGCTCGTGGCCTCGTCCAGAATCATCGCCGGCGGATCGGCGACGGCGGCGCGCGCAATCGAGATCAACTGGCGCTGGCCCTGCGACAGCTGCGCGCCGTTGCCGGTGAGCATGGTGTCGTAGCCGTCGGGCAGACGGGTGATAAAGTCGTCCGCTCCCGCGAGCTTGGCCGCCTTGATGCACTCCTCGTCGGTGGCGTCCAGCTTGCCGTAGCGGATGTTGTCCATCACGGTGCCGGTGAACAGGTTCACGTCCTGCAGCACCACGCCCAGCGAGCGACGCAGGTCGGACTTGCGAATCTTGTTGACGTTGATGCCGTCGTAGCGGATCTTGCCGTCGGCAATGTCGTAGAAGCGGTTGATGAGGTTGGTGATGGTCGTCTTACCGGCACCGGTGGCACCGACAAACGCGACCTTCTGGCCCGGCTTGGCATATACGGACACGCCGTGCAGCACCTCGTGGTCGGGCGTATAGCCAAAGTCCACGTTATCCATGACCAGGTCACCACGCAGCGGCACGTACTCGATCTCGCCGGTCGCGCGGTGCGGGTGCTTCCATGCCCACATGCCGGTGCGGTGGTCGGCTTCCTCGAGCTGCCAGGTCTCGGGGTTCACCTGTGCGTTGACGAGCGTCACGTAGCCCTCGTCGGCTTCGGGCTCCTCGTCGAGCAGCTCAAAGATGCGCTCGGCGCCGGCAAGGCCCATGACCACGGCGTTGATCTGCTGCGAGATCTGGCCGATCTGGCCGCAGAACTGCTTGGTCATGTTGAGGAACGGCACCACGACGGCGATGGAGAGCGCCATGCCCGAGAGGCTCAGGTTGGGCACGCCCAGCGCCAGGAAGATGCCGCCGGTCAGCGCGACCAGCACGTAGAGCAAGTCGCCCAGGTTCCCGAGGATCGGCATGAGGATGTTGGCGTACATGTTGGCCTTCTGCGAGACCTCGAAGAGCTTCTCGTTGCGCTCGTCAAAATCGGCCTCGGCGGCGGACTCGTGACAGAACGCCTTGACGACTTTCTGGCCGTTCATGACTTCCTCGATATGGCCCTCGACCACGCCGAGCTCGGTTTGCTGCGCGATAAAGAAGCGCGCGGAGTTGGAGCCGAGCAGCTTGGTCATAAAGGTCATAAAGGTGATGCCGGCAATGATGACCAGGCACATCCACACGCTGTAATACAGCATGATGAAGAACACGGTGACGATGACGATGATCGTCATGAGCAGGTTGGGTAGCGACTGGCTGATCATCTGACGCAGCGTGTCGATGTCGTTGGTGTAGTGGCTCATGATGTCGCCGCGCTGGTGCGTGTCGAAGTAGCGAATCGGCAGGTCCTGCATGCGGTTGAACATCTTTTCGCGCAGCTTCTCGAGCGAGCCCTGCGTGATGACGGCCATGGCGCGGTTCCAGAAGAGCGAGGAGGCGACGCCCACGGCGTAGATGCAGCCGAGGGTGGTCACGAGCTTCAGAATCTTGGGCTGCGCGGCCGTCCAGTCGCCCGACTGCCACGATTCGCTAATGACCTGCAGCGCGCTCTGGAGAAACGTCGCGCCGATGGAGTTGATGATGGCGCAGAGCACAACGCCGGCGACGACGAGGGGCAAAAGCACCGGGTAGAAGCCAAAGAGCATCTTGATCAGGCGCGTCATGGTGCCGCCCTTGCGGTTGCGCGCGCGCTCGGCGGTAGCGGCCTTACTCATGTGCCTCGCCTCCTTCCTGGGTCTGAGCTTGCGGTGCGGATGCCTCGGTGTCGGCTGCGGCGGTCTCGCCCGCGTCCTCGCCTTCGGCACTCATCTTATTTTGCGAGGTAAAGGTCTCGCGGTAGATCTCGCTCGTCTTGAGCAGCTCATCGTGGTTGCCGATGTCCTTGATGCGGCCGCCCTCCATGACGATGATGCGGTCGGCGTCCTGCACGGAGCTGATGCGCTGGGCGATGATGAGCTTGGTCGTGTTGGGCAGGTAGCTCGCCAGGCCCTCACGGATCTTGGCGTCGGTCTTGGTGTCGACGGCGCTCGTGGAGTCGTCCAGGATCAAGATCTTGGGGCGACGCAGCAGGGCACGCGCGATGCACAGGCGCTGCTTCTGGCCACCGGAAACGTTGGAGCCGCCCTGCTCGATCCAGGTGTCGTAGCCCTTGGGGAAGCCGTCGACAAACTCGTCGGCGCAGGCCAGATGCGCTGCCTCGCGGACTTCCTCGTCGGTGGCGTTCGGGTCGCCCCAGCGCAGGTTCTCGGCGATGGTGCCGCTAAACAGCACGTTTTTCTGCAGGACCATGGCTACCTGGTGGCGCAGCGCGTCCAGGTCGTAGTTGCGCACGTCCACGCCGCCGACGCGCACGGTGCCCTCGGTGACATCGTACAGGCGGGCGATCAGGTTCACGAGCGTCGACTTGGCCGAGCCGGTGCCACCGATAATGCCGATGGTCTCGCCGCTCTTAATATGCAGGTCGATATCGTCGAGCGCCTGGCGGCGGGCATGCTCGGAATACTTAAAGCTCACGTGATCGAAGTCGATGGAGCCGTCGGCAACCTCGTGCACGGGCTCGGTCGGGTTGGCGATCGTGGGCTCGGCGGCCAGCACCTCGGTAATGCGGTGCGCCGACTCGTCTGCCATGGTTACCATGACAAAGATCATCGACAGCTGCATTAGGCTCATAAGAATCTGGAAGCCGTAGGTAAAGATGGAGGAGAGCTGGCCCACGTCGAACAGAGTGCCCTGGCTCGTGATGATGAGCTTGGAACCCAGGTAGATGATGACGACGAACGCGCCGTTGACGCAGATGTTCATCATGGGGTTGTTGAAGGCGAGCAGCTTCTCGGCGCGGGTGAAGTCCATCTGGACGTCGCGCGCGGCGGTGGCGAACTTCTCCTTCTCGTAGTCCTGGCGCACGTAGCTCTTGACCACGCGCATGCCGGTGACGTTTTCCTCAACGGATTCGTTGAGCGCGTCGTACTTGCGGAACACGCGGGCAAAGATCGGGCGCACCTTATAGATGATAAAGAACAGGCCAAAGCCCAGCAGCGGAATGATGACCAGGTAGACAAACGAGACGCTGCCGCCCATGGCGTAGGCCATGGTAAAGGCGAAGATCAGCACCAACGGCGAGCGCACGGCGATGCGGATGAGCATCATAAAGGCCTGCTGCACGTTGTTGATGTCGGTGGTGAGGCGGGTGACGAGCGAGGAGCTCGAGAACTCGTCGATGTTCGCGAAGCTGAACGTCTGGATCTTGTAGAACAGGTCGTGACGCAGGTTCTTGGCGAAGCCGCAGCTCGCATGGCTGCAGGTGACGCCGGCTGCCGCACCAAAGGCGAGTGACGTCAGCGCGATGAGTACGAGAAGGCCGGCGGTGGGCAGCATCTCGGTAACGGCGGTGCCGTCCTTGATGGCGTCGATCATGTCGGCGGTGATAAACGGGATCGTCATCTGGCAGATTACCTCGCCAAGCACCAGCAGCGGCGTGGCGATCGTGACCTTCATGTAATCGCGGATGCTGCCCATAAGGGTTTTAATCATCCAGTTCCTCCCAGGTTACGCGGATTTTCTCGAGCATCTCGGCGAGCTGTTCACGCTCGTCGTGGTTGAGGGCGGTAAAGGCCTGCTCCCTAAAGCGGATGCGGGCGGCTTGGTCGATGCGGGCCTTCTCCCAGCCGATCTCGGTCAGGCGAATGGTGAGCTGCCGGCGATCTTTTGGATTGCGGCTGCGCTCGATGATGCCGGCGCACTCGAGCTTGGACAAGATCTCGGAAAGCGACCCCGGCTTGAGGTCGAAGTGCATGCCGAGTTCCTGCTGCGACATCTCGCCATTTTCCTGCTTGGCAAGCAGGCAGACGATGGGCGCCTTGCCGGACACGCCGCCGCCGTGAAAGTGCATGTAGTGGCCGCAAAAGCCTAGGCCGCTCAGGATGCGCTTGGCGAGCTTGTCTTCGCCGTTAACTGCTTCGGGCACGTCTGCCGGCTGCGACGGGTCGCCGCCGGGCTCGTGCGGACGAAGGTTAAGGGGTTCATCGCACATGAATTCGTATCTCTCCTTTCTTTAGTTAGGTAGTGGGATTGTTTTGTGCCTAACTAATCTAGGAGCGTAAGAAATAATTGTCAAGGTACCAAAATAATAGTTGCGCGGTTTTACCAAACCGCGCAACGGCTCGACGCTGCAAACGCCCCTAAGCGGCAATCTGGCGTTCAATCGTCGGGCATGGCCACAAGGCCTATGCCCTCCTCTTTCACGCCACCTTGCTCGCTTAGGAACGTTTTCGCTGTCTGTCCTCAACCTGTGATTCCGCCACGGTCCGCGTTGGTGCATGTGATCCCTTGGGGACGGAGGAAAAGGGATCATTTTCCGAAACCTTTCCGCAACAAACTGTCCTCCGCGGCGCAGGCTTCCGTCCGCAACGTTCCCTGCGCTACACTTAGTCGCACTGTGGCGACTTTGCGCCGCTCCCGACCCAAGGGGGACACTTATGAAGAACACTCAGCTGCTGCTGATCAACGATATGTGCGGCTACGGCAAGGTCGCGCTTTCCGCCATGCTGCCGGTGTTGTCGCACATGGGCTACCGTATCCACAACCTGCCGACGGCGCTTGTGTCCGATACGCTCAACTACCCCAAGTTCTACATCCACGACACTACGGAGTACGTGCGTCAGAGCCTCGCCATCTGGGAGGAGCTCGGCTTTGAGTTCGACGCCATCTCGACCGGATTTATTGTGACCGAGGAAGAGACGCGTATCATCTCGGACTTCTGCCACCGTCGCGCGCAAAAGGGCACCAAGGTGTTCGTCGACCCCATCATGGGCGACAACGGCAAGCTCTATGCCGGCGTGCCCGAGTCCACGATCGGTCTCATGAGGCACCTGCTCGAGTGCGCCGACTACGCGGTTCCCAACTACACCGAGGCCTGCCTGCTCACCGATACACCTATTGCAGAGCAAATCACGCCCGACGAAGCCCGCGTCCTTGTGGACGCCATGCGCGCGCTGGGTGCCAAGTCGGTGGTCATTACGAGTGCTGTGGTCGACGGCACGAACGCCGTCATCGGTTACGATCACGTGGCGGGGGAGTACTTCACGATTCCCTTCGATCTGATCCCGGTTTACTTCCCGGGTACGGGCGACACGTTCTCGGCGGTGCTCGTCGGCCGCGTTATGGCAGGCTGGAGTCTGCAGCGCGCGACGTCCGATGCCATGCGCGTGGTGGCCGAGCTTATCGAGCGCAATGCCGACCAAGAGGACAAATCGGCCGGTCTTCCCATCGAGGCCTGTCTGGATGTGATCGACCATGAGTAGCACGGCTGAGAGCGGCTCCACCGAGCCTTCGGGCGAGAGCAAACCGCTCGGCGCTCCGCGCGGCAAGCGTCCGCGTATCCGCATTAGCTGCGTGGACCAGCTGGGGACGTGCCGCTGCCATCATGGCCACAAGCCGGGCGACGTCTTTGACTTCGACCGCGATCGCGGCAAGATGTGCGCCATGGCCTGCCATGTGGGCTTTCCCTATATCGACATCCTGCGCTACGGCGGCACCGTGCCCGGCAACGAGCCCGGCACGGCAAAGTTCTGCTGCCCCGAGGTCGATACGTTGAACGTCTGGCTCGCCGAGATCGTCGACGAGTAATCGAGCGTGGATTTTCTCCCACCAAGATAATGAGCGTGGATAATCTCCCGTTTAGAGCGCCGTTTTGCGTTCAAAGTGGGAGATTATCCACGCTCAATTTGTATGCGGGAGATTATCCACGCTCATTTTATGCCGATGGCGTGGCTCACGCATCCGCGCCGCCCGGGCGCCTACAGTTGCTCGAGCATGGCCGTGCAGCCGGCGAGCACATCGCGGTAGGTGGCATCGAAGTTGCCGGTGTACCAGGGATCGGCGACGTCGCCGGGGCGATCGGCCCAATCCAGCAGCCGCGAAATCTTGCCGTCGGCATCGTCGCCGAAGATGCGACGCAGGCCGCGCGCGTTCTCGGCATCCATATAGACGATGTGGTCCCAGTCACCATACTCCGCGCGACGAACCTGGCGCGCGCGGTGCGCAACGACGGGAATCCCGACCTCGCGCAGCTTGGCGACGGTGCCATGATGCGGAGGGTTGCCAATCTCCTCGGTCGAGGTCGCGGCAGAATCAATGACGAACTCCGCCTCGCGCCCAGCACGGCGCACCAGCTCGGCAAACACCGACTCAGCCATCGTCGAGCGACAGATATTCCCGTGGCAAATAAACAGTACGTGCTGCATATGATGGTTCCTTTCTGGGCGGTCGCGCGGGGGTTACAGACTGCCCTTGAGGCAGTTTGCTCCGATAAAGCCCGCTGCGTACAAGGGGAGATGGCGCAGCTCGCGTCCGTCATCGGTTTCGCTGCGGGCAAAATTGTTCTCGGACAATATGTAGGCATACGGCGACCGGGCTTTTTCCATAAACGACCCGAGCGTTCTCGCGCGCACGTTGCGTGCGGATTTTACCTCGACGGGAACGATCTCCATACGGTCGGTCTGAAGTAGAAAATCGAGCTCGCCGTTCGTCTTCCAAGACGACGGTGGCATCCAGTAATACGTCTGCAAACCATTGCCCGAAAATGCCTGCATGACCGAGTTCTCCGCCAAGGCACCTCGAAAGTCGGAAGACAGCGCAATGGCGGAATCCTCTTTGAGGTCGAGCCAGAGTCGCGGGTTGATACCGAGTTTGTAGAACATGAGGCCCGTATCGAGAAGATAGACCTTAAAGAAGCTCCCGTCTTCGTCGTCGAAGGGGACGAGGGGAGGTTCGATGCCTTCGGTCAGGTTGTTGACCGATATGATGCCGGCGCCCTCGAGCCAGT
>CABUBS010000031.1 GCA_902489855.1 uncultured Collinsella sp. | reverse complement strand
CTGCGCAAGACGGAAAGCACATTAAGTGCTTTCCTTTGCGTGCGGAACTCGCGACAAACTTAACCCCCGCCCTCAGCCCCGGAGACCCTCCCTGCCGTCACATTATTCAACCAGTTTTGTGGGCGTGCGCCGCTGCGCGGCTAGCCCGCGTGCTCCTCGGCGGGGTTGGTCTGATGGATCTTGTTGAACTTCTTACTTTGGCTCAAAGAAAAACGGGAGATGCGTTGTGCATCCCCCGTTTTTGTTGCGGTTAGTCTAGGTCAATAAACTTAGTGCTTAGGATCTTGCCGTCTTTTACTAGCATTCTGGCCATGGTGGGGCCTCGGGTGCCTCTGGGGTAGCTGGCGCTGCCCGGGTTGAGGACTAAGCAACGGCCCACTTGGGCTTCTTTGGTTACGTGGGTGTGGCCGTTGATGGCTACGTCTACGGATCCCACCGGAAGGTCTTCGCGGTAGTGGGCTACGGCGAATTTGAGGCCTTCGTAGGTAAAGAGCGCAAGACGGTCTACATCGGGGCCGTAGTCGCGGTAGTAATCGTTGTTGCCCAGTACGGCCCGCACGGGGGCGATAGTGCATAGGTGCTCGTAGTCCATCTCCGACGTAAGGTCACCGGCATGGATAATCAGATCCGCGCCCTCAAGCTCATCCAAGAGCGCAGGCGATAAATAGCCGTGGGTGTCCGAGATGATGTCGATACGCTTGGCGCTTGCACTGTTCATGGGATCCCTTCCGCAAAAAAACGATTCGGCAGATACATACAAAAAGGCCCCACGGCTCCGCAGACGATAGGTCTACAGGGCTGCGGGGCCAGTGTGCTAGAGACTCAGGGCCTTCTTAAGCGGCACGACGCGGCGGCGCGAAACCGGCACGCGTTCGTCGACGCCCGTAATGCCCAGCTGGATGGCGCCCGAGGGCACCGTCTCCACATCCGTGACGCACGCCAAGTTGACGATATAGCGGCGGTGAACACGGAAGAAGCCAAAGTCGCAGAGCTTGGCCTCAAACTGCGCCAGCGAGGTCGTCGACAAAAAGCGATCATCGACGGTATAGATGCAGGAGTAATCGTCCTTGGCCATGATAAAGCGAATGTCGTCCACGGGAATGAGCACCTTGCGGCCGCCCTTTTCCACCGGGATACGCTCGATGGTCACCTTGCTGTCCGTAACCGGCTTGGCGCGTTGCATGACCTTCTCGATCGCGCGATCCAAGCGAGCTTCCTCGACCGGCTTCATCAGATAATCGACGGCATCCACGTCGAATGCCTCGACCGCATGGTCACTATACGCAGTCACAAACACGATCGCCGGCGGATTTTTGAGCTTATGCAGCGCCTCGGCAAGTTGCAGGCCCGAGGCACCGGGCATCGAGATATCGAGAAACACGACATCTACGCGACTTTCCATAAGCATCTCGATGGCGGAGCGGACGCTCGACGCCTCCGTGATCGTGCCGATCTTGCCCGTTTGCTCGAGCAGGAAGCGAAGCTCCGAGCGAGCCGGCGCCTCATCATCCACAATCATCGCACGCAGCATAGGGATAAAACCTTTCGTCAACTAACTACGCCGGGCATCCGTCGCATGACGTTGAGCCCGTAGCCTTTTATTTTACTCTTGAATGTCAAAGATGCTCTCTGACAAATCAAGATGAAGGAGCACTTTGGTGCCCTTGCCCGGCGCCGATTCGACACGCGTATAGGAGTGCGGCCCATAAAAGCGATGGATGCGCTCCGAAATATTGTGCATGGCCACACCGGCGCCGCCACCCTGGGGAGAGCTGGCGTCGGGACGGGCAGAACGCTCGTCAAACAGTCTGGCGGCGGTACCCTCATCCATGCCCACGCCATTATCGGCCACGGCAATCAAGATTGCATCCTCGCCGTCTTGGTGAACGGTCACGTCGATCCTCAGGGCGTCGTCATCGCCCATACCATGACGTACGGCGTTCTCGACAATCGGCTGGATCACGAACGCCGGCACCAGCGTATCTTCCACGTCCTCGGACACATCGAACGTCGCAAGCACGCGGTCCTCGCCAAAGCGGGCCTTCTCAAAGGTAAGGTAGCGCTTGGTCTGTGCAACCTCGCGCGAGACCGGAATAAGCGATCCCGAGTTGTCGAGCGTGGCACGATAGAACGATGAGAACTCACGAAGCAGTTCGCGGGCCCGCAGCGGGTCGGTGCGCGTAAACGATGCAATGGTGTTCAGCGTGTTGAACAGGAAGTGCGGGTTAATCTGCGCTTGCAGCGCACGCACCTCGGCGCGCGCCGTGAGTTCCTTTTGCACCTCGAGCTCGTGGATGGCGAGCTGCGTGGACAAGATCTCGGCAAAGCCCGAGGCAAGCGCGTACTGGGTACGGTCGACGGCGCGCGGGGTCTTGTAGTAGAACTTGAGCGTGCCGACGGTACGATCGCCCACCTTGATGGGGGAGATAATGCCGGCGGGGACTTGGTTGTGCGAGCCGTCCGAGCCCACGACATCCACCATACGGTTGAACGACTGCACGATGCCATGTTCGATAACGTAGCGTGTGGCAAGCGTGTGGATGGGAGAATCCGGCAGTAGTTTTTCCTCAAACTCGCCTGCGCAGGCCAACACGTTGCCCTCGTCGGTGATGGCCACCGTCATGGCGCGCGTCTCGGGCAAAATGCGCCGGCACACCAAACGCGCCGACTCCTGCGTCAGACCGCCCTTAATGTCCTCAAGCATGGCCGAGGCCACCGAGAGCGTCTCCTCGGTGTACTGGGAGCGCACCGAATCGGGATTGAGCGTCAAAAAGATAAAGATGCACAGAAAGATGCACAGCAGCGCGCAGGCAATCACCGTGGCGATCGGCTCGATACCGGTCACCAAGGCAAAAATAAAGTACACCAGCACGCAAATGGCGCAGACAACGGCAATGATGCGAAAGATTGATATTGAACTATCGCGCTGGGCGCGGCGGTCGATCATTCGGCCCCCTCCAGGATACTGATCAGTTGTGCGTCACGCCAAAGCCCGTCCATGATCTTGGGCCAAAAGCTCTGGAAACGCAGGTAGCTTGCAGCGTTTTGGCGCGCATAGGCCTTTGCCTCGTCGATACCATGGCGCCAGATGCGCAGGTAGCCCTCATGCTCGCGGGTAAACACGCTGCGGACCATAGCGGTCTTGCGCACGCGGTCGTCGAGCTCGCGCGAAATCCACGGGCCCGGGTAGGGCATGAGCGATGCCGCCGTAACGGGAATGAGCTCCTTTTGATGCGCGGCGAATGTCAACTTTGCCCTTTCGTAGTACCAACGGTATACATCCTGCATAAAGCGCGGTGAGCGCTTTTCGGACTCCGGAGGCAGATGACGCACGGTCCACTCGTTATCGAACCACACGTCGTAGCCAAACATGCGCATGTTAAAGAGGTAATCCAAGTCCTCGCCGCGGGTGATAAACGGGTCAAAGGCTACACGCGTAAAGGCGCGGGCGTGCAGGGCCATCAGGCCGCCGCACACGTAGTTGGAACGCGAGATGCGGGTACCCGAAAGCGCCTTTTTCATCCAGCGATTGAACTCGATGCGCTTGGTCCACCAGCGATGACAGATGCCCGCCTTGTCCGTAGGGGCCAGCGGCGATCCATCGCGATCGTAGAAGTAGCCGCTTTTGACCAAGATCGGCAAGCCCTGGCGCGTCTGCTGCCCCAGTGCATACGTCGCACGCTTCATAAAGTCGGCGTCGATGACAGTCTCATCGTCATCCAAAAAGATAACCGCGTCATGCCCCAGCACCGCGGCGCAGGCCAGTCCCATGTTGCGGATGGCACCGTAGCCTCGCAGGCTCACGCACTCGCCCGAACCCTTGGGCGCGATCTGAGCAACCCGGTCTGCGATGCGCGAGGCCTGGGTGTTGGTGACAACGGTGACCTTGAGCGTGGGATGCGCGTCGACAATCTCGTGCACGCGCAGCGACACATCGGCTGTGGCAGAAACGGGACAGACCACCAAAAGGATGATGCGCGGGATGTCGCGCACCTGCTCAAGCGAGGCCAGACAGCGGTCGAGTTCGGGATTGTCGGCGTTGAGTCGTGTCGAATGGTCATAGGTGCCAGGGGCGTTTGCGCGAGCGTCATCGCCCGCCCAATACGTTGGAATCACGACCGTGGCGTTCATGCCTTACCCTCCCTGCAACACAAAAACGGGACGCCGCCAAACACAGGCGACGCCCCGCGACCTAGCTGACTCCATCATACCCACTTGGGCTAATCATTGTTCGAAAGTCAGAATGTTTATTGCGGATACTTCCAAAAAGGTACCGCGGATAGGCACAATAGCCGCCCGGCACTCGTTTTTCCTCGCTATGCCGGCTGGGCCATGCGAGACAGGCGAACCAGCAGGATAAAGCCCACCACCAGCAGCACGCCGATGGACAGGACGCCCAGCGAGGGGTTGCCGGTCAGCGAGGTGACAACCGACACCAGGAAGGTGCCCATAACGCTTGCATAGCGGCCAAAGATATCAAAGAAGCCGTAGTACTCGTTGGACTTTTCCTTGGGGATGATACGGCCAAAGTAGCTGCGGCTGAGCGCCTGCACACCGCCCTGGAACAGGCCGACGAGGATGGCAAGTACCCAGAACTCGAAGGCGGTCTTTAAGAAGAACGCGGCGAAGAGCACGATACCCATATAGGCGGCGACGGCCACCATGATCATGTTAAGCGTGCCCACGCGGCCGGCGAGCTTGCCGTAGATAATGGCGGACGGGAAAGCCACGAACTGCGTGACGAGCAGCGCCAGCACCAGCTGGGTCGAATCGATGCCCAAGGCCGAACCGTAGCTGGTGGCCATGGAGATGACCGTGTGGACACCGTCGATATAGAAGAAGAAGGCGATCATATAGACCAGCACGGTCTTGTTGTGGGCAATCTCACGCATGGTGTGTCCCACCTCGGAAAACACGCCGCCCAC
Organism: uncultured Collinsella sp.; assembly: GCA_902489855.1. Classification (GTDB taxonomy): domain Bacteria; phylum Actinomycetota; class Coriobacteriia; order Coriobacteriales; family Coriobacteriaceae; genus Collinsella. The sequence continues at coordinate 9,168 of CABUBS010000031.1, read as the reverse complement.
GATGTGACCGATAGTGTCCTCGGGACCGCGCTCGCGACCGTACTTTTGCTTATAGGTGCGAATGAGCGGCAGGGTAAAGATGAGCCACCAGGCGCCGGTGATGACAAACGACAGACGCGTTGCCAGCATGGTGGGGACGCCAAGAGCGGGGCCACCCATGATAAGTGCCAGGCAGATGATGAACGGCACGGTGGAACCGATGTAGCCCCAGGCATAGCCCGAGCTGGACACGGCGTCCATGCGCTCGTCGGTGGTAATGTCGGGCAGCATGGCGTCGTAGAACGTCATAGAAGAGTTAAGGCCGATGGTGCACAGCACGTACACGGTCAAAAATGCCATGGCGGACATGGGGATAGCCTGCGCCAGGCAAAGAACCAGGCCCGTGAGGAAGAAACCCAAGAAGAACTTGATCTTGTTGCCGGCGTAATCGGCAAGCGCGCCCAGAATGGGCATGAGCATGGCAATGACCAGCGAGGCAATCGTCTGCGCGTTACCCCAAGCGACCACCAGGTCTGCCGAGGAAGCACCGGTATTGATGGCGTTAAAGTAGATGGGCACCACCGAGGTATTGAGCAGCACGAGGGCCGAGTTGCCCACATCGTACATAACCCAGTTACGCTCGAGCTTGGTGTATTTCATGGACAGGGCCCCTTCGTATTCGCCCGATATGCAGTTAGTTCATCGTACCCCAATTGTCCAGAGGCGCCGGTAAGGATTCGGCAAAGGGGCACGCACGAGCCCTACTCCTCGCGGTCGAACTCTTCGTCGGCGCCGAGCACGCGACCGCTGTAATTGACGTGGTTGGTCACGGCTTCCATATCGCCGGTCTCGATAAAGCGGGCGACGGTGAGCTCGTAATCGACCAGCGCGCGGTCAAAGACCTCGGGGAAGCTCTCGTTCGAGACCTCGTCGGTAAAGGGGTTCTTCCATGCCAAGTGGCCCAGATTGCCGGTACGCTCGGGCAGCTCGGTCGTCACGCGGTGCGCAAGGCCGTCGAGCAGCGAATAATCGTGCACCAAGCCCTCAAGCAGGGCAATCGCACGCGTCTTGGCCGAACCGGCCGGCTCAATCGCGCGGTAAAGTCGCTGCATATTGGCAACGGCAGCACCGTACTCCCCCGCCGGAATGTCAATGCCGTACACGCGTCCGGCAACATAGCTCATCAGCACGCCGGCCACGCGATTGATGCGATCGGTAGCGACGATCTCGCCCGCCGGCGGGTAATCGTCGACCGTAGCGCCATCGCGTTTAAGCTGCAGCATCAGTACATCCAGGTCGCTCTCGATCACGGCATGGACCTGACTGCTCGAATCCTCAAGCTCTGAATCGGACTCCACGATGCCAAACTGCTGTTCATAGACAAAGGGATGGGCGTTGCGGTCGAGCACGTAATGAGACAGCAGGCCCAGCGCAAAGGCGCGACCCAAGCTGGCGTCGTGCGGCAGCAGATGCGACACGCCGTCGCGCAGGCACGCGAACTGGCGAGACATACGCGACCGATGCATGACCTGCGCCAGCAGCGTGCAGTCGGAAACACGCGGTGTCAGAATGTGAAAGAAAAACGGGTCGGGGCCTTGGTTGCCCAAGATAAAGGCAATGCGCTCTTCATCGGACGTGATGACGCCCTGCGGAAGACGGTCGATGCTTTCCTCGCCAAACAGATGATGGGTGATAAGCGCGGGCATAATGATCCTTTCGATTTCATTCGATGCCACCCATTATGCCCACCGCGCGCCCATGCCAAACCTGCGATGGTAAACGACGGCATGCAGACCGTCTACGCAAGCCCCAAGTGCGACTTGACCTCGGCGGCACGACGACGGGACACCGGTACCGTCGAGTTCACGCGGTCGAGCCTGAGCTCCATCAACCCCGTGGAGCCAATCTCAACATTGTGCACGTCTTCCAAATTGACCAGGTAGCTGCGATGAACGCGAATAAAGCCCTCGGAGTCCAAGCGACGCTCGAGCGAGGAGATCGACTCATTGATCAGGTACGTTCCCTCGGCGCAGATGGCGTTGCAAAAATCGGCGCGCGCCTCAAAGTAGCAGACGTCTGCGGCGGGAATGAACACCTTTTTGCCCCCGCGGTCCACCGTCAGACGCAAAGGTTGGCGCGGAGCATGGATAACACGACGGGCACCCAAGGCTGCCTCGATCTTGTCGAGTGCCTTTGACAGGCGTGCGTCCTCGACCGGCTTGACGACATAGTCGACCGCATCGAGGTTATACGCATCGGCGGCAAATTCGGCAAACGCTGTCACAAACACAACCACCGGCGGCGTCTTTAGGTTCTGCAGCGTCTCGGCAAGCTCAATTCCCGAGCGACCGGGCATGGTAATGTCTAAAAACAGCACGTCGGGCTTGTTCGACAGAATCGACTCCACGGCTTCGGTGACATTGCCCGCCTCGGCAATCTGACCCACACGCGCATCCTTTTCCAACAGATAGCGTAGCTCAGCCCTAATGGGAGGCTCGTCATCAACCACCAAGATGTTCCAGCCTTCGGACATATGTGCTTCCCCTCTTTTTCTCTCAATCCAACCGCGTGCTACGCCGTCAACGGCGCCGGCTCATGCGGCTCGCCGTTCAGCTCGACGATGACCTGCGTGCCAACGCCCTCCTGGGACTTCACGCGCATGCCAGAATCTTCTCCGTAAAAGAAATGGATGCGCTGAAGCACGTTGAAGAGCGCCAAGCCGCAGCCTCGTTTGATGGAGCCGTCGGCGGTAATGCTCTCGGGCTCCTCTCGGCGATGCTGCTCAAACAGATGCGCGCAGACTTCTTCGCTCATACCGATGCCATCGTCCTCGACGATGATCTCCAAACCGTCATCGGTCTCGAAAGCCCTAACATGAATAGAAAGCGGCTCGGTCTCGCGCTGCGCGTGCTTGATGCAGTTTTCGAGCAACGGCTGCAAGATAAACGGCGGTACCATGCAATCGTGCACCTCAAAGTCGATATCGACCGAGACGCGCAGACGACCGTCGCCATAACGAGCCTGCATAAGATTGATATAGCGAGTGCCCTGTTCCACCTCGTGCTCGAGCGTGGTGAGCGTATCGGAATCAGAAAGCGTCTGACGGTAGTAATTGGAAAAGTCAATCAGCAGCGACCTGGCCTTGTCCGGCTCGGTACGTACGAGCGACACGATGGTGCTGATGGTGTTAAACAGAAAATGAGGATCGACCTGCGATTGCAAGGCGCGCAGCTCCACGCGGGCCGTAAGCTCGTCCTGGCGCTCGAGCTCAAAGCTCGCAAGTTGCGTGGAAATGAGGTCGGCAAAGCCCGAGGCAAGCGCCGTCTGGCGCATATCGATGCTGCTCAGACGGGGATAATACAGCTCGAGCGTGCCCACGCAATGCCCGCGCACGGTAAGCGGTGCGACAATACCGGCGCGCAGGCGCGGAAAGTAGCCACCCGTCTCGGTCGAGGCATCGCGCGAGAACACGCTTTGCTCGCCGCTGTTGATCACGTTGAGCGTAGTCCGCAGTACCACCGGGGTGCCCGCGGGGCATTTTGCCGAGTCCTCGCCCCAGCTCGCCAACACCTGCTTGCCGTCGGTAAAGCAGATGGCAGAGGCGATAGTTTCAGACAGGATGATCTTAGAGGCGCCCAAGGCAGCTTCGGGCGTAAGGCCGCGCGACGTATAGGCGAATATTTTTGAAGCGATGGCGAGCGTGCGGTCGGTTGCGCTCGATGTGAGGTCGTCAGGAACGACAAAGACGTACGAGAAGAAGAAGCACAGCATGACCAAGCCGGCAATGACGACAACGGCCGGAACGGGATTGGGATTATCGGTTAGATCCCAGATGAGCAGCAGGATAAGCAGCGGAACGACAATACCGAGCAAGATGGCTTGAACCACATGCTGAGCGGTACGAAAGACCTTGGTAGAGTTGTAGCTCTTGCCCAGAATCAGCCTATTGAGATCCACCGTCATCTCCTTCTTACCGACGCACCCCATAGCAATAAAGAGGGCCGCAAGCGACCCTCTCCATTGCATTATGCAATCAAATACTGTGTTTTACATCAAGCCATCGATGAACGGTAGCTTAGGCGCTGTACTTGTTTGCCTCGCCGAAGGTGCCGCCCTCGACAATCCAGCCGTCCTTCATGATGACGTCCATGTTGTCGGTGTTGAGCACGTGGATGTCGGCGGCGACGTCACCGTTGACGACCAGCAGGTCGGCGCACTTGCCGGCCTCGATGGACCCGGTCTCGTCCTCGATGTGGCACATCTTGGCACCGTTGAGGGTGGCGCAGGTGATGGTCTCGACCGGAGTGAAGCCGATCTTGTCGACGAACTCGTACATCTCCTCGATGGAGCAGGTGCCGTACGGGGTGACGAAGGAGAAGGAGTCGGAGCCGATCGTCATGACGACGCCGCGCTTCTTGGCCTCGCGCAGGCAGTCGTAGTTGCGCTGCAGCTCCTTCTCGACCAGGGTGCCCTCGTACTTGTCGTGCAGCTCGGGGACGTAGACGGGCGGATAGGTGGCGTACCAGGTGGGCAGGAAGGCGATCGTCGGGGTGAAGAAGGTGCCCTGCTCGGCCATGAGGTCCATGGTACGCTCATCGATATCGAAGCCGTGAATCAGCTGCTCGCAGCCAAAGCGAACGGAATCGTAGGCAGCGGCGTGGTTGTTGTAGCAGTGGCTCCACACGGGGATGCCGACCATCTTTGCCTCTTCGACCACGGCCTGAATCTCCTCGGAGCAGTAGTGCTGGTCGCGGCCGGAGTCCCAGCGCCAGATGCCGCCACCGGTAGCCCAGATCTTGATGGCATCGGGGTTCTCGCGCAGGCGACGGCGGACGGCCTTGCGCAGATCCCAAGGACCGTCGACCTGGTCGCCCCAGGGGTGCGATTCCTTGTTGAGCTCCTGGCTGCAGTGGTGGGAGTCGCCGTGGCCGGCAACGCGGCAGAAGCCAAGGCCGGTGGCCAGAACGCGCGGGCCCTTGAAGACGCCCTTGTCGATGCAGTCACGGATCTGGATACCAAAGCGGCCGATCTCGCAGACGGTGGTGAGGCCGTGGGTGAGGCAGTCGTAGGCCTGCTTGACGGCGACGGCCTGCTTCTCGAGAAGCGGCTGCATGACCCAGTCGGTGTCATCGTCGGTCAAGTTGCCCGAGAAGTGCAGGTGGGTGTCGATCAGGCCGGGAAGGACGGTCTTGCCGGCGGCGTCGATGACCTCAACGCCCTCGGGAAGGTCCTGCATGGCGCCGGCGTACTCGATCTTGCCGTTGTCGTCGACGAGAACGAGGGAGTTCTCGACCGGCTCGGCACCGGTACCGTCGATGAGCTTGCCGCCAACGATTGCATACTTAGTGGACATGGTTCCTCCTTATGGATCCATATAGTGGGCGAGGCCGTGTTGGGTTAAGGCCTCACAAAGCTACCCAAGTGGCGCCGGGTTCGGCGCGCGGAAGAGAGGGTCCCGCGCACCTGATCCGCCCCGGCTCGGCGTTACTTTTTGCGGGAATTGGTGAAAGCCATGAGGGCCAGGCCAATAGCCAACCAGCCGATCACGATGCTCCACTCCACCATGTTGAGGGAGGCGGGAGAGAACGGAATCACAAGCAGGCCGATGATGATGGCGCAGGCAGCGATAGCGAGGGAGATGCCAAACTTGCCACCGGGCACCTCGTAGGGACGAGGCAGGTCGGGCTCGGTGAAGCGCATGCGCAGGCAGGCGAGGGCGACCATGCCGCAGGAGAAGATGAAGGCGAGAGCCGACACGTTGGTCAGAGGGATAAGCATGTTCTTGCCCAGGAACGGACCGACGACGGTGATGACGCCCAGAACAACGCAGGCGAGCTTGGGAGCGCCGGACTTGGGGTCGACCTCGGCGAACTTCTCGGGCAGCTGGCCCTTGCGGCCCATGGCGAGCATGATGCGGCTCGTTGCGCCGTAGAAGGAGTTCATCGGGCCCATGGGTCCAAGCGTGGCGATGACGAGCATGGCCAGGTACAGGAGCATGTTGATGCCCTTGAGACAGGCAAGCGCGGGAACCGGGCTCTTAACAAACTCATGCCAGTCGAGAATGGTACCGAACGAGTAGATGCAGACCATGTAGAAACCGCCGGCGGCCAGCAGGGCCAGGGAGATGATCTTGCCGAACTTGTTCCAGTTGAGGCCCTCGGCTGCTTCCTCAGCCTGCTGAGGAATGGTGTCGAAGCCGGCGTAGAAGAACGGGGTCAGAACCAGGACCGACACGATGCCGGCAAACAGGCTGGTGCTCTCGGTAGCGGCCTTGCCGCCGCCAGCGCCGGTGACCTGGGAGAACACGGGCATGGCGTTGTCCGGCGAGCCGGTGAACAGCGAGACGCCCATGGCGAGCAGCATGCCGCAGAGCAGGGCCTTGGTCAGGAAGGCCTGGAGCTTGGCGGCCGAGCTGGCGCCGCGGAAGTTGAGGAAGATGACGTAGACTGCAAAGCCGAGCGCGATCAGCGTCGGGAACAGGTAGACGTCGGCCCCCAGGATGGTGTAGAGCTTGACGGCGCGCAGCCACTCAAGACCGGGTAGGCTGCCGAACATCTCGGACACGAGGGTCGAAATGGCGATGGCCTCCCACGGGCACAGGATGCCGTTGCCCAGGGCCAAAAGCCATCCGGTGATGTAGCTCAGTGTACGGCCAAAGCTACGATCGACATACTCGACGATGCCGCCCGAGATGGGGATAGCAGCCGTGAGCTCACCGAAAACAGCTCCGACGGGCACGAGGAAGATTGCACCCAAGAGGAATGCGATCATAGCGGGAACGGGACCGCCGCCCACGACCATCCAGTCGCCGACCTGCAGAACCCAACCGGTACCGATAATGGCACCAAAGCCGATGGTGAAGAAGTTCCAGAGCGAGAGCGTTTTCTTCATGCCGCCGTTATCCTCGACTGCAACTTCTGCGTTCTTGTCCGCCATTGTTCCCCTCCTTTCCTTTTTGACGCCCTTGGCGTCACCCCTTGCGCGGTCCGTTTTGCCGCGCGCTTTTATTCCATGGCTTTAAGATACGGCCTTGGCGCAGCAGCGCCGCTCGCAGCTCGACCGAAGGCAGAACTGCAAAACGAGCGGCACCGTTTTTGGGACGAACGGCGGGAGACGTCATTCGTCTTGGACGCTTTCATCTTGTCTGCTTTTGAAGACCTGTTGCCGTGACGCTTGGCGCGCGGCGCGGCAACGTTCATACCATTTGTCAGGCTTTTGGCGCACATACCCATGTGTCGTGCATCTTTTTATGTAGGATAGACAAGTTACACATGAGGCAAGGTGATTCGAATGGCATACGGATACAATGACGGCGACCAACGGCCACAAAGCGTGCGCCTTGCCGGCCGCACCACGCCAACGCCCAGAAGCACCTCCGACAACGACAACCCGCAGCGCCCCCAAGAGCAGCCCGGGGCTTCTTCGCGGCAGCAAAGCCGTACCGTGCAGCAGTCAGACCGCGTGAGTACGAGCACACGCCAACGTCAGACCGACACATCGCAGCCACGCCGCTACGATCGCCGTAAGACCGACTACTACGTCAAGCGTTCCTTTTCGCGACCTCAACGCGATCGCGGCAATTCCTCCCCTCACCCCGCGTCGCACACCACAAGCCACGCGCTTCCGGCCCGCCGCCTACGCCTTGCGCTTTGCTCCATCGCCGCCTGCCTCGTCTTTGTGTTTTTGGGATCCTGTATCTCCCACGGATCAGCCGGTCTTGAGCCCACTGCCGAGGACAAGCTGCTTAAAGCTCCCGTCGCGCCCGGTTACTCCTTTGCGTTCTCGACCCCACGCTCGCAATGGCAGGCCGGCACCATGCCCCACATCTACCAAATTGACCCCGCATGGTCGGAGCTGCCCTATGCCGGTGGCACTATTCGCGAAAACGCTTGCGGTCCTACCTGCCTCACCATGGTCTATATCTTTAAGACCGGCCATACCGATAAGACGCCGGTCGATATATGCGCGCTGGCCGAAGCCGGCAACTACGCCCCCACTGGTGCCACCGAGTGGTCGTTTATGACAGGCGGTGCGTGGCAGCTGGGGCTCAACGGAACACAGCTCTATAACGATCGCGAATCGATTACTCAAGCACTTCGCTCGGGTGCGCCCGTCATCGCCGCAGTGCGCCCCGGTACGTTTACCAACGTAGGCCACTACATCGTGCTCTACGGCATCGACGATGCCGACCAGATTGGCGTCTACGACCCCAACTCGGCCAGCCGCAGCGCCCGTCGCTGGGGCGTCGTAGAGGTCCTCAACGAAGTCGAAGCCATGTGGGCCTACTACTAGTCATTGGGGACAGACTTAAATGAGTGGTCATTGGGGACAGACATAAATGACCAGCCACTGTGGACAGCCCTTGCGGATGCCGCTCATGGGCGGACGAATAGGCCCATTCCCAGCTGTCAGGAGCTACCTTTAAGGACTGTCCCAAGCTGCCGGCAGAAAGGGAACGTCCCCAAGTGCCGGGTTTCATGAACAGCTACCTCAATAGCAAAAGCCCCGCAGTCGGAGCGGACTGCGGAGCTCATGAAGAGAGGCTAGTTTGTGGGCGCTTTGCCTGGCGCCCACGAGAGAGGCAACAGAGTAGAGACTACTCGTGAATGCGGGTACCGGAGAGGCCAGCCATGGTCTCGGCGGCCTTGTCCAGGGCGCCGATGATGCAGGTGCGGCCCTTGCGGGAACGCGCGAACTTGATGGCAGCGCGAACCTTGGGCTCCATGGAACCCTTGCCGAACTGACCCTCGTCGGCCAGGCGCTCGGCCTCGTCGGCGGTGATGTCCTCGAGCTCCTCCTGGTTGGGCTTGCCAAAGTTGATGGCGACATGCTCAACGGCGGTCAGCAGGAACAGGACGTCGGCGTCGCAGTCCTCGGCCAGCAGCTCGCCGCCCAGGTCCTTGTCGATGACGGCGGGAACGCCCTTGTAGCAGCCCTTGTTCTCGTAGTCGCGGACGACGGGGATGCCGCCGCCACCGCAGGCGATGACGATGAACTCGTTGTCGAGCAGGTTGAGGATGGAGTCAGCCTCGACGATCTTCTTGGGATCGGGGGAAGCGACGACGCGACGCCAGCCGCGGCCGGAATCCTCGACGAAGACCTTGGAGGGGTCCTCGGCCATGAACTCCTTGGCCTGCTCCTCGGTGTAGAAGGGGCCGATCGGCTTGATCCAGAACGCCTTCGCCGCCG
>CABUBS010000030.1 GCA_902489855.1 uncultured Collinsella sp. | reverse complement strand
GTAGGGATCGTAGCCGTCGTCGTCCTCGTTCTCAGCACGGATGAAAGGGTCGCGCGGCTTTGGCGCCGGCTTAGGCGCAGGTTTGGGTGCGGCGGGCGCGGCATCGGTCGCCGGCTTGTTCGTCTTGGTCTCATCTTTCATCTGCATAGCTCCTTGCCATGTACTCACGTTCGACATCATCGATTGTCGCACGAAAAAGGGCGGCGGACCCAATTGGATCCGCCGCCCTTGGCGTTTTGCGATGAGGAGCGATTTAAAGCCGGCCCCAAAATCTACTCGGCGTCGGGGACCTCGTAGGTGGCCGCCGGCGTGTTGTCGCACACGACGGTAAAGCCGCCGTCCTTGTCGACATCGACCGTCACCTGATCGCCCTCGCGCACCGTGCCGTCAATGATGGCCGCCGCGATGGCGTCCACGACTTCACGCTGCACCAGACGCTTGAGCGGACGGGCACCAAAGACCGGGTCCAAGCCGCCCACGGCGAGCAGCTGCTTGGCCGCCGGGGTGATGGCAAGCGTCATGCGTTCCTTGGCCAGACGCGCGCGGACGTCGGCGAGCTGAATGTCGACGATCTTCTCGATCTGCGCCATGCCAAGCGGATGGAACACCACGATATCATCGATACGGTTGAGGAACTCGGGGCGGAAGGTCTGAGCCATGGCCGCGTCGACCTGATGGCGCATCTCCTCCTCGTCCTTGCCGGAAAGCTCAGCGATAGCCTTGGAGCCCACGTTAGACGTCATGATGATGATCGTGTTCTTGAAGGATACCTGGCGACCCTGACCGTCGGTCAGACGGCCGTCGTCGAGCACCTGCAGCAGCACGTTGAAGACATCTGGATGGGCCTTCTCCATCTCGTCGAGCAAGATCACGGAGTACGGACGACGGCGCACGGCCTCGGTGAGCTGGCCGCCCTCGTCGTATCCCACGTATCCCGGGGGCGCACCGATCAGACGCTGGACGCTGAACTTCTCCATGTACTCGGACATGTCGATACGCACGAGTGCGCGCTCGTCATCGAACAGGCACTCGGCTAGAGCCTTGGCGAGCTCGGTCTTACCCACGCCGGTGGGGCCCAGGAAGAAGAAGCTGCCAATGGGCTTGTCCGGATCGGAGAGGCCCGCACGGCTGCGGCGCACGGCTGCGGCGACGGCGGAGACGGCCTCGTCCTGGCCGATGACGCGCTTATGCAGCTCACCCTCCAAGCCCTTCAACTTGTCGAGCTCGCCCTGCATCATCTTGGACACGGGCACGCCGGTCCAGGCACTCACGACCTCGGCGATCTCATCGGAGGTCACCTGTTCGTTGAGGCCCTCGCCGTCCTGCTGCTTTTGTGCCTCGAGCGCAGCCTCGGAATCCTGAATCTGTTGCTGCAGACCCGGGATCACGGAATAGCGCAGCTCGGACGCACGGCCCAGGTCGCCGTTACGCGTCGCGCGCTCCTCTTCGCTCTTGGCCTCGTCAAGCTGGCTCTTAAGCTCCTGCACGTGGTCAATGGCGTTCTTCTGGTTGAGCCAGCCGGCCTTTTGCACGTTGAGTTTTTCCTGGACCTCGGCAATCTCCTGGCGCAGGGCCTCCAGACGCTCCTTGGAGGCGTCATCGGTCTCTTTCATGAGCGCCTGTTCCTCGATCTGCAGCTGAGTGAGCTGACGCGTGGTGGCGTCGATCTCGACCGGCATGCTGTCGAGTTCCATGCGCAGGCGGCTTGCCGCCTCATCGACCAAATCGATGGCCTTGTCGGGCAGGAAGCGGTCGGCGATGTAGCGATCGGAGAGGTCGGCAGCTGCCACGAGCGCGCTATCGGTGATATGCACACCGTGGAAGATCTCGTATTTCTCCTTGAGGCCACGCAGGATCGAGATGGTGTCCTCGACGGTAGGCTCGCTCACCATCACGGTCTGGAAACGACGCGCGAGCGCCGCATCCTTTTCGATGTACTTGCGGTACTCGTCGAGCGTGGTCGCGCCGATCGCGTGCAAGTCGCCACGGGCAAGCGCCGGCTTGAGAATGTTGCCGGCGTCCATGGAGCCCTCGGTGGCACCCGCGCCCACGATGGTGTGGAGCTCATCGATGAACAGGATGACCTTGCCCTCGGACTTTTGCACTTCCTTGAGCACGGCCTTCAAGCGGTCCTCGAACTCGCCGCGGTACTTGGCGCCGGCGACCAGCGCGCTCATGTCGAGCTCGATGAGGTCGCGGTCGCGCAGGGTGCTCGGCACGTCGCCGGCCACGATACGCTGGGCGATGCCCTCGACGATGGCCGTCTTACCGACGCCCGGCTCACCGATGAGCACGGGGTTGTTCTTGGTGCGACGGGATAGGACCTGGATGGTGCGGCGGATCTCGTCGGTACGGCCGATGACCGGGTCGAGCTTGCCGGCGCGGGCCAGATCGCAGATGTTGCGGCCGTACTGCTCCAGTGCCTCAAACTGGGTCTTGTCCTCGGCAGACGTCACGCGGTCATCGCCACGCAGCTCCTCGTAGACTTGCTCGATGCGCTCCTTGGTGACGCCGGCGTCGCGCAGTACGCGGCCCGCCTCGCCCTTGTCCTCGGCAAGCGCCATGAGCAGATGCTCGGTCACCACAAAGCTGTCGCCCATCTTGGTGGCCTTCTTTTCGGCCTTTTCGATGACGCGGACGAGTTCGTTGGAAAGACCCATCTGCTGACCCTCGCCCGAAACCTTGGGCGCATGATCGATGGCATCCTGCGTGGAACGCGCGAGCTGGGCGGGATCGGCGCCAATGCGCTCGATGATTACGGAGATGTTGCGCTCACCGGCACCGAGCAGGGCAGACAGCAGGTGAATCGGCTCCACCGCGCCGGCCTGCGCGTCGGCAGCCGTGCTCATGGCGGTCTGCAGCGCCTCGCGCGACGTCATTGCTAGCTTATCGATTCTCATGGAATCACCTCTCTTGGGGCGGCCACCCTACGGGGCGGCTTCACGTTGTTCGAGAAGTATTGTTGCCAGCTTTACGCGTTCTTATACACAAATCTAAGTCTCTATATATAAGATTTTCTGAGTGATTGAAAGATAGGGGGCAGGCGCGCTCACCCGCTACGGCCTCTTCCCCTTACCATCTCAATCTGTAACATCTAGCGGCCGTTTTTGACCTCAGATGTTACAGATCGAGATGAAATGTTCAGCAGCTCCCGTTTATCTAAATCTGTAACAACTACTCGGCAAATAAGGGTCTACCTGTTACAGATCGAGATAAACAGAAGACGCCCGAATCGAAAATCTCAATCTGTAACACCAAGCCCACTTTTAACGGCCCAGATGTTACAGATCGAGACAGACCAAAAACCACCACAAAGGGAACAGGCACCTTTGTGGTGGTCGCAATCTCTACTCTTTCGCCGAGCCCGTGCTTCCCGATTCGGCGGTCCAGGATATCTCATCCTCGAACAGCCATGTACGGGCAGATCCACTATCGCGTGCAGTCTGCGGGTCGGGCAAGCAGGTCTGTTCATAGGCATCCTGAATGCACTGACCCATAAACTCGTTGAGCTCGGTCTGGTCGCCCTCCATGACATAGGCCGCATCGCCGTCCATGATGTAGATGCCCGGACCCTCATTGCCCTCGTAGCCCGGATCGTACGAGACATCACATAGCCTGGCGCCGTTCGCAGTGTCCAACTCGATGGATGAGTAGCACCCACCAACCATGTCATTCGCTTTTGCTTGATAGGACGCATATCCGTACCAACGCTTAAAGGTTTTGCCCTTGAGTAGCTCGGTTGCTTTGCTGATCAGGCTCGCGTCCATGGTGTAGCGCATGGCCCCAAGCTGAATGAGCGGATAATTGCTAATGCCCAGCGCGGCAGGCTGCTCATCAAAATCAACAGTAATGGTCTCAGGTTTGACGTCGTCGGTCAGGAGTTCGACAGATTGAGTCACAGGCTTGACCACCGGCTCCGTCGCCGCAGCAGGTAGAAATGCCATGCTAACAACGCCCACACCAACCACGGCGATTGCAAGCGCCAAGACAGTCAATCCAATGCGCTGGGCATTAGCCACGGCAAAACACCTCACAATGCAAACCTTCGCCATTTGCTCTAATGATACCGCCAGCCAACACTATCACCAAAAGAAGCCGTCCACTCCCCACCACCACGAAGGAGACAGACACCTTTGTGGTGGGTTTCGACGCTAACGGTCGACCATCTCACGCCATGAGATTAAACTTAATTTGTTATCTGAATATATCTATTTCTATCTATCCTCAACAGCTTTTGTCTCGAGGAGCGCAAATGAAGCCGTCTCATTCCGCCGGTCGCAACGTCATCGCCATTCTCGCCATACCCATCGTGATGCTCTTTCTTATCGTCGTCACGCCCTTTTCTTTTGGTATCGCCTCGCCCTTCGATCTTTGCGGGATGATCGACGCCGGCTCGCGTGCCACCTCGCTCTCCTTTGTCTGCCGTGGCGTGTTCTACGAAGATGCAATTCCCACCGGAAGTTGGCAGTCAAAGTTGCCACTGCTCGGTCAGATCGACGGATGCTCCCCCTATTTCTGCCTTGAACCTCAGACGCTAAACTATCTGATTGACGACCAGCCACTCGACTCCATCACCCTCGCCTACGACTACGCACCAAACACCGATGAACGCCACATGAACCAGGTCCTCGACAAGATGCTTGAACAGTGCGGGCTCACCGAGGAGGCCGGTCGAACCATCTATAGCGACCAGAAATTAAAGCGAACAGAACTCCGCCGTGTCGGAAAAATCGAAGGACGAAGTGGGACCGCCTACTGGCAGGCCTGGGCAATACGCGACAAGAGCGAATTCGGACACAGCACCTATATGGTCACCGTCTACACCAAAGACGGAATTAAGGACAATGTTGACGATTTCGCGTCGTCCAAACTCGGCATCCCCAAAACAACCAAACCCGCCACCCCAGATGAAATCCTGTAGAGACGCTCATTAGAATGTCGTTCAGCGAGCACGGCGGCATCGAGCTCGCCCCCACCTCCACGAAAGGGACAGGCACCTTTCTGGCGATTTTCGGCTCCGGCACTCAACATCTCGATCTGTAACATCTAGCGGCCGTTTTTGACCCCAGATGTTACAGATCGAGATGAAATGTTCAGCAGCTCCCATTTATCTAAATCTGTAACAACTACTACTCGGCAAATAAGGGTCTACCTGTTACAGATCGAGATAAACAGAAGACACCCGAATCGAAAATCTAAATCTGTAACACCAAGCCCTCTTTTAACGGCCCAGATGTTACAGATCGAGACAGGCCGAGAACCACCACAAAGGGCCCCTTTGTGGTGGTCGCGGTCTCTACTCCTTCGCCGAACCCGTGCTTCCTGATTCGGCGGTCCAGGGCATCTCGTCCTCGAACAGCCATGTACGGGCAGACCCGCTATCGCGTGCAGCCTGCGGGTCGGGCAGACAGGTCTGGTCGTACGCGTCCATCTCGCAACGATCCAAAAAATCGACCACCTGCTGCTGGTCGCCTTCAAGAATGTAGGTCACGCCGCCATCTTGGATATAGACGCCGTCCCCACCTCCGGCTTTTGCGTATTCCGGATTGTAGTTAACGGTGCGCATCAGTTTGCCATCAGATGAATACAGCTTCAGCGTTGTATGGTAGCCACCGTTCACAAAACCACGTCGGCGCTCATAGGCATCCCAACCGTCCCAGCGTTTGAACGAACGCCCGTTTAGCAAGTCCAGCGCCTGTCGGGACAACTTCTCGTCCTTGGTATAGCGAGACGAGCCAAGTTCAATCATGGGGTAGTTGCTTATACTTAGAATGCCCGGCGTTTCCTCGATATCGAGCGTTATCTCATCGGGCTTTGTAACGTCCGAAATCATTTGCCCGGGCATCGATGCAACAAGGGACGCCATCTCGACCGTCTGCTCAACCCCACTCGGCCCATAGAAGATAAGCGAGCCAAATAGGACCACGCCCGCAGCAGCGACGACGCAAGCCACCAACAGCAACAAAACAGAAGTGCAACGCTTCATCTTCAACTCCACAAACGAGAGTGTTTTGAGCTCACTTTAAAGCGCCAACTTCATACTGTCAATTCTAGATAGCATATGAACAAAGGCGCACTCCCCCATAGAGGAGAGTTGCAACCTCGATTTTAGCGTCCCTCAAGACCCGACGAGAACGCGGAAATGTAGCCCGGGGCTTACCCTTTCCCGAACGCGACCCTCGCGAAGCGCGTGAGCGAGCGGGAAAGGGTAAGCCCCGGGCGGACAATTAAGTGCGTTACTCGGCAGCGGCCTTGAACTTGTTGTAGTTGATCAGGCAGCCGGCCTTGACGATGGCACGCTCCTCGGCCGTCATATCGGCAATATAGAGCTCAATCTGCTCGACCGCACCGTCGGCGCGCACCACGTAGGCAGCAATGTTCTTGAGGTCGCCATCGAGTGCGGCACGGATACCCGGCACAAAGACGTAGTCGCCCACCTCAAAGTTGGGCTCGGCCTCCATCTGGAAGGGCACCATGCCCCAGTTCATCACGTTGGAGCGATAACGCTTGGTGGCGTACTCGTGGACGATGTTGGCCAGGCCGCCAATTACGCGCTGGCAGCTCGCGGCCTGCTCGCGGGCGGAACCGTCACCGGGCTTCTTGGCATAGAGCATGGAGCCAAACTCGGTCGCCTTGGCATCGGCCGCGACACCCGCGCCGGTCAGCGCCTCAAACACGCTGGCAAGCTCGGCATCGAGTGCCACCAGGTCGCCCGCCGCCTCGCCGGCAACGCGGCGCTTTTCCACCGCGTCGACCTCCTTGGAGCGGCCCACGTAGGCAGGGTCGCGACGGCTGAGCGTAAACTCGGCCAGACCCAGCGGGTTGGAGCGGAAGGAGCTCGTCTCGCCCGAGGGAATGAGCTCGTCGGTCGTAGTGACCGGGTCCATGATCTTGGAGCACACCTTGAGCAGGATGTCGTCGCCGAGAGGCTCCATCGCGGGCCACGGCTTGATGTTGGGGCCCTCGACCAGCTCGTCGGCCGGCTCAGCCTTGCCAAAGCCCCAGTACACGCGCTTCTTGTACGGCGCGTCGTCAAAGGTGTACTCGCAGGCCTCGTCCCAAATCTCCTCGGGCAGGTCGGTCGCCGGCGTCAGGACGCCGCCGTTGGCAGCCGTCGCCGCAATGGAGCGGGCGTCCATCAGGGCCACGGCGCTCAGCTGACCGTTGCCCGGCTTGGAACCCTCGCGATTGGGGAAGTTGCGCGTGGTGTGGCGGATCGAAAGGCCGTTGTTGGCAGGCGTGTCGCCGGCGCCGAAGCACGGGCCGCAGAATGCCGTGCGCACAATCGCGCCGGCCTCCATAAGGTCGTAGATGTAGCCGCGGCGTGTAAGCTCGAGTGCCACGGGCTGGCTCGTGGGATAGACCGACAGCGAGAACTCGCCGCAGCCGGTGTTAGCGCCCTTGAGCACGCGAGCAGCCTGGACCACGGAGTCGTAGTTGCCGCCCGAGCAGCCGGCGATAACGCCCTGCTGCACGTGCAGCTTGCCGTCGACGATCTTGTCGAGCAGGCTAAAGTGCGTCTTGCCCTCGCCGATCTTGGCGGCCTCGAGCTCCACCTCATGCAGGATGTCCTCGAGGTTCTCGTTGAGCTCGTCGATCTCAAAGCCGTTAGAAGGATGGAACGGCAACGCGATCATGGGCTTGATACTCGACAGATCGACTTCGACGCAGCCGTCGTAGTAGGCAACATCGGCGGGCTTGAGCTCGCGGTAGTCCTCGCCGCGACCGTGCATGGTCAAAAACGCGTGCGTGTCCTCGTCGGTGGCCCAGATGCTCGACAGGCAGGTGGTCTCGGTGGTCATGACGTCGACGCCGTTGCGGTAGTCGGTCGTCATGCTCGCGATACCGGGGCCCACGAACTCCATAACCTTGTTCTTAACGTAACCCTTGGCAAAGACGGCACGGATGATGGCGAGTGCCACATCGTGCGGGCCGACGCCGGGGCGCGGGGCGCCCGTGAGGTAGATGGCGACGACACCGGGATAGGCGACATCGTAGGTGTCGCGCAGCAGCTGCTTTGCCAGCTCGCCACCGCCCTCGCCCACGGCCATGGTGCCCAGAGCGCCGTAGCGGGTGTGCGAGTCGGAGCCCAAGATCATCTTGCCGCAGCCGGCGAAGTTCTCACGCATAAAGGAATGGATGACCGCGATATGGGGCGGAACGAAGATGCCGCCGTACTTTTTGGCAGCCGAGAGGCCAAAGACGTGGTCGTCCTCGTTGATGGTGCCACCCACGGCACACAGCGAGTTATGGCAGTTGGTAAGCACGTAGGGCAGCGGGAACTGCTCCATGCCCGAGGCACGCGCCGTCTGGATGATGCCGACAAAGGTGATGTCGTGGCTCGCCATGGCATCGAAGCGAATCTTGAGCGCCTCGGGGTCGCCGGACGTATTGTGTGCCTGAAGGATCGAATACGCGATGGTGCCGCGCTTGGCATCCTCGGGTGTCTGCGTAATGCCGCGCTCAGCGGCCTCGGCCGCAGGCACAACCTCGCTGCCGCCGCGCAGGTAGATGCCGTCCTCGTACAGCTTGACCATACTGTCTCCCACTCTGCCCAAAAGATTTGGGCGCATAGCATACATTCGTTCAATATCGTGCCATAGAACGGTTGCGAGTGGGTTACGAATCTACACGTTCACTTTATCTCAGTAAAGCAAAGGACGAGCCCAGCGTGGGGCCGGCAGATCTGGCGCAAGAGTGTCCCTTTCGACTAGTCATTTAAGAACGTCCCCAATGACTACCGCATCCGGAGCAAGGCAACGCCGCAGGTAGAGGACGGACAGCGAGCGACGTCCAGAGCGAACAAGTTGGCATGAAAAAGGCAAGGCATAGACCTTCTGGTCATGCCTTGCCTTTTGAATGACAAATTGTCGCTCTGGGCGGCGCGCAGCGTCGGCCCGTTACGCGGTTTGGTAAAACCGCGTAACTACAAATCCCCGCCGGCGCCCAGCAGCTTGCGCATGACTTGCTCGGGGTTAACTGAGCCGTCGCGCGGGGCCAGGGCGGTGATCTTCTTTTGCATCTTGTACTCGTGCAGCTCGTCCTCGAGCTGGCGTACGCGGGCGCGGAGCTTCTCGTTCTCGCGTTCGCGCTCCTCGGCACGCTCCTTCATATCGAGGATGCGCACCACGCCGGCAAGGTTGATGCCCTCGTCGGTCAGCTGGTTGATGAGTTCCAGGCGCTCGATATCGGCACGCGAATACAGACGCGTGTTACCGCCCGAGCGCTGGGGGTTCACCAGTCCCTTGGACTCGTAGACGCGCAGAGTCTGCGGATGCATGCCGGTCAGCTCGGCCGCCACGCTGATCATGTACAGCGGTTTGTTCCTATTGTCCTCGGCCATGCTACCTGACCCCTTTCCGTCTCGCCTCATCCATCATAAGCCTGTGGCCAAACCACAGGCCGCGCAACCAAGCTAGAACGTCGCCTTGTAACGGTTGACCTTCTCGCGATAGTCGCGCGTGTCGGCATCGCGCAGCTTGGTCATGGCATCGCGCTCGTCATCGGACAGATTCGTGGGAACCTGCACCTTGATCTCGACGAGCAACGCACCCGTGCGCCCGCGATGCTTAACGTCGGGCGCGCCCATCTCCTTAAAGCGGAACTTCTTACCCGTCTGGGTGCCCGCGGGCACCTTCAGACGAACCGTCGCACCGCCGGGCGTGGGCACGTCCACCGTGCAGCCGAGCGCCGCCTCGTAGACCGAGATCGGCACCTCCATGGTCACGTCGGCACCCTTGCGCTTGAACAGCGGGTGCTCCTCCACATGCGTGGTCACGACCAGGTCGCCGCGCTCGCCTCCGGCAACACCGTACTCGCCACGGCGCTTGTAGCGCAGCTTGCCGCCGTCGACCGCGCCCGCGGGCACCGAGACCGTAATGGTCTGCTGCTCGCCCGTCGAGGGAATGCGGTAGGTGACCTTGTGCGTCACGCCGCGAAACGCGTCCTCGGCCGTCACATCGACAGTCAGCGACAGGTCGCCGCCCTTGCGCGCGCGGTTGCGGCCCGCGCCCGCACCGGCAGCGCCCGCGGTCCCGGCAAAGCCCGAACCCCAATCGCTGCCCCAGGCACCGTTGCCGCTAAAGATACTGTCGAAGATATCGCCCCAGCCGCTTGCGCCAGCACCGGCACCATAGCCGCCGCCATACGCACCGCCCGCGCCCGGCATGCCGCCGAACATGAGCATCTGATCGTACTCTTTGCGCTTCTTCTCGTCCGAAAGCGTCTCGTAGGCCTCGCTAATCTCCTTAAACTTGGCCTCGTCGCCGCCGGCATCGGGGTGATATTTTTGCGCGAGCTTACGGAACGCGCTCTTGATCTCTTTGTCGGAGGCGCTCTTGGATACGCCCAGGATGTCATAGAAGGTTTTGCCTGCAGCCATCGTAGCTCCTCTCCTGTTACGTCCGCCGCCCTTGTGGACGACGGCTCATGCTTTCATATGGCACTAGGCCAGAAAGGGCCCCGGGTGTTGCCCCGGGGCCCTTCTCAATTACTCCTCGGTGCTCTCGGCCGTATCGGCCGCAGCATCCTCGGGCGCCGCTTCGGGCTCCGGCGCGGGGCGCTTCTCGCCACCGTACGTCACCGTCACCATCGCGGAGCGCAGGATGCGGTCCGCCATGCGGTAGCCCTTCTGGTACACGTCGTTGACGGTCTCGTCGTACTGCGATGCGTCCTCGACGCGGCCCACGGCCTGGTGCTCGAGCGGATCGAACGCCTCGCCCTTGGGGTCGATGGGCTCAACGCCCTCATGCGCGAACACATCGAGCAACTTGGCATGCACCGCGTCAACGCCATCGACGAACTGCTTAAAGTCGTCGGAAAGCTCCTGGCTGCGGGCGTGGTCGATCGCGCGCTCGATATCGTCGACCACCGGCAGCAGCGCGGTGACGAGCTTCTCGGTCGCGCGCTCGCGCTCGGCGATGCGCTCGTTGGCGGTGCGGCGACGGAAGTTCTCCCAGTCGGCCTGCAGACGGGCGGTGCGCTCGGTGGCGTCCTTCGCCTTGTCCTCGGCGGCCTTCTGAGCCTCTGCAGCGGCATCGAGCTCATTGCGCACATCGGCAAGCTCCTTCTGAGCCTGCTCGAACTTGAGCTTAAAGTCGTTGTCGGCGGCTTCCTCACCGGCGCGGATAGCGGCTTCCACCATCTCGTCCTCGGTCATCGTCGCCTCCTTGTTTGAATCCTCTACCTGGTTCTCGGCAGCCTCGGCGGCCGCGGCCTCATTGGCCTCGGTATCGTCAACGGCCTCTACGGGAATCTTCACGTCCTTCTCCTCAGAGTCAACGGGGGCGACGCCAGCGGCAGCCGCCTCCGTGCGAGCTTTACGGGCGGACATGATTACTTGTCCTCGTCGTCCACAACCTCGTAGTCGGCGTCGACGACGTCATCGTCGGCAGACTGAGCGCCGGCGGCACCGTCGGTCTGCTGCTGAGCGTCGGCGTAGACAACCTGAGCCAGCTCGTAGGCGACGGACTGCAGGGACTCGCCAGCGGCCTTGATGGCCTCGACGTCAGAGCCCTCGAGCGCCTTCTTGGCGTCGGCGATAGCGGCCTCGGCCTTGGACTTCACGTCGGCGGAAACCTTGTCGCCCAGCTCGTTGAGGGTCTGCTCGGTGGAGTAGCACAGGCTGTCGGTCTGGTTGCGGACCTCGACCTCTTCCTTCTGCTTCTTGTCCTCCTCGGCATGAGCCTCGGCGTCCTTGACCATACGATCGACTTCGTCATCGGAAAGCGCGGTGGAGCCGGAGATGGTGATCTGCTGCTCCTTGCCGGTGCCCTTGTCCTTAGCGGAGACCTTGACGATGCCGTTGGCGTCGATGTCGAAGGTGACCTCGATCTGCGGCACGCCGCGGCGGGCAGCCGGGATACCGGTCAGCTGGAACTTACCGAGCGACTTGTTGTCGCGAGCAAGCTCGCGCTCGCCCTGGAGCACGTTGATCTCGACGCTGGTCTGGTTGTCGGCAGCGGTGGAGTAGACCTCGGTCTTGGAGGTCGGGATCGTGGTGTTGCGGTCGATCATCTTGGTCATGATGCCGCCCATGGTCTCGACGCCCAGCGACAGCGGGGTAACGTCGAGCAGCAGGATGCCCTCGACGTCGCCGGTGAGCACGCCGCCCTGGACGGCAGCGCCGTCGGCAACGACCTCATCGGGGTTCACGGACATGTTGGGCTGCTTGCCGGTCATGGTCTTGACGAGCTCCTGGACGGCGGGCATACGGGTGGAGCCGCCGACGAGGATGACCTCGGTCAGATCGGAGAGCTTGAGCTTAGCGTCGCGCAGGGCGTTGGTGACAGGCTGCTTGCAGCGCTCGAGCAGGTCGCGGGTGATCTTCTCGAACTCGGCACGGGTCAGCGTGTAGTTGAGGTGCAGCGGGCCGGACTGGTTCATGGTGATGAACGGCAGGTTGATGGTGGTCTGCTGGGCGGCGGAGAGCTCCTTCTTGGCGTTCTCGGCAGCCTCCTTCAGACGCTGCAGGGCCATGGGATCCTGACGCAGGTCGACACCGTTCTCCTGCTGGAACTTATCGGCCATCCAGTCGATGACGCGCTGATCCCAGTCGTCGCCGCCCAGGTGGTTGTCACCCGAGGTGGACAGGACCTCAAACACGCCGTCAGCGAGGTCGAGGATGGAGACGTCGAAGGTACCGCCGCCCAGGTCGAAGACCAGGATGCGCTGGTCGGTGCCCTGCTTGTCCAGGCCATAGGCCAGAGCAGCAGCGGTCGGCTCGTTGACGATACGCTTGACGTTGAGGCCGGCGATCTTACCGGCATCCTTGGTGGCCTGACGCTGGGCGTCGTTGAAGTAGGCCGGGACGGTGATGACGGCGTCGGTGACGGTCTCGCCCAGATACTTCTCGGCGTCGGCCTTCATCTTTGCGAGCGTCATGGCGCTCACCTGCTCGGCGGTGTAATCCTTGCCCTCGATATCGACGACGGCACGGCCACCCTGGCCCTCCTTGACCTCATACGGCACGGTCTTGATCTCGGAGGTGCACTCGGAGTACTTGCGGCCCATGAAGCGCTTGATGGAGAACACGGTGTTCTTGGGGTTGGTGACCGCCTGGTTCTTAGCGGCCTTACCCACAACGCGGTCGCCGTCGGCACGGAAGCCCACGACGGACGGGGTGGTGCGGTCGCCCTCGGCGTTCACGATGATGGTCGGAGAACCGCCCTCGAGAACGGCCATTGCGGAGTTAGTAGTACCAAGGTCGATACCAAGAATCTTACTCATTAGAAATTCCCTCTCTCTTGTGCGTTTGCACCGACTCGGCGGTCTGCCGCGCGGTGTTTCGGCTTGTCTTTCAGGATGTAGTGTATCCCCTTATGGGCCGGAATATACAAAATCTAAGTCAATTCATATAAGATTTCTTATTGCTGAGAGTTTAGGTTCTTAAATGCGCAGGTAGATGCGCTGAATGAGTTCTCGGCAAATCTATTGAGATCTATGTAGAGATGGCTGAGGTTTGCGTCCGGGGGTGCCTGGGGGCCGTCTTGCGGAAAGCTCATCCCGGTTTGAGCGTGGATTCCGGGTCGCAGTTTCCGTCTGAAGGCTCAACCGGAAACCGTATCCCGTTTTGAGAGCTGATACCGGCTCGCATTTTCCGCTAGCGGGCCTAACCGGAAACTGCAACCCGTTTTTCGACAAAATAATGGGATGCGGTTTCCGCAAGCACGCTCAATCGCCCTATATTTCAAGTCACCTTTAGCTAACATTTACGCAGCTCAACGGCCCCACCTGCGCGTTTTTTAGTAAACCTTGGCATACTCGGCGAACGGTATGAAGATGCCGGCCAGAGGGTATTGCAAACGGTCGCTCCCGTGGTATGTTTTTGCCCGAATCAAACCGACGCGCATCGCCTGTAGCGTCGGTCAACAGAGAGGAAACTACCATGGCTCATCCCGTAATTGATGCCGACGAGTGCATCGCTTGTGGCGTTTGCGTCGACTCCTGCCCCGCTGGCGTTCTGGAGCTCCAGGACGTCGCTACCGTCGCTGACGAGGATTCCTGCGTCGCCTGTGGCGCTTGCCAGGACGCTTGCCCCGCTGGCGCGATCACCGAGATCGTCGAGGAGTAATAACTCCCCCACTTGCACACTCAAAAGTACACCGTGCACAATCAAAACCACCCCTAAAAGGGGTGGTTTGCTCTTAGGGTATAACCCTTGG
>CABUBS010000029.1 GCA_902489855.1 uncultured Collinsella sp. | reverse complement strand
GGTTGCCTCTGCCGCCCGGTCTGGACCGGAGGCCCTTGCCGTTAGCCGTGTAGCTGGCCGAGCCGGTGCGGACGTTCTCGTCGGGCTCGAGCGGAGAGCTCGAAACCGTCATGTCGACAGCCGGGTTAGCGGTTAGCGTGTAGAACATTTACAGTACCCCCTGTATATGTGAGGGCCGCGTGGCCGGCCCATTCCAACCACGCGGTTACCTCTGATACCAAATTAGCGAGCTGCGGACTCGAGCAGTGCCTTGACCTCGGCGGCGGTGTTGCAGGCGAGCGCCTTCTCGGCGAGCTCGTCGCACTCGGCCTTGGTCCACTGGCTGATGGTCTTGCGGGCGCGCAGGATCGACGGAGCGCTCATCGAGAACTCCTCCAGGCCCCAGCTGATCAGCAGCGGCTCGAGCAGCGGATCGGCAGCGGCCTCGCCGCACATACCGACCATGATGCCGGCCTTCACGCCGCTCTCGATGATGTTCTTGAGCGAACGGAGCACGGCGGGATAGTACACCTGGTACAGGTTGGAGATGGTGTCGTTACCACGGTCGGCGCACATGGTGTAGCCGATCAGATCGTTGGTGCCGATGGAGAAGAAGTCGGCGACCTCGGCCAGGCGGTCAGCGAGCAGCGAAGCGGCGGGCGTCTCGACCATGATGCCGACCTCGATGTTCTCGTTGAACTTGCGGCCCTCTTCGGTCAGTTCGGCCTTGCACTGCTCGACGAGCTCCTTGACGGCCACGACCTCCTCGACGCAGGTGACGAGCGGAATCATGATCTTGACGTCACCAAAGGCGCTGGCACGCAGCAGGGCGCGGAGCTGGACCTTGTACTGGTCGGGATTGGCCAGGCAGTAACGCACGGCGCGGAAGCCCATGAAGGGGTTGTCTTCCTTGACCATGTGCAGGTACGGGATCTCCTTGTCGCCGCCCACATCAAGCGTGCGGATGATGACCGGAGCACCCTTGAGCGCGCTGGCGACCTTGCGGTAGGCGTTGAACTGCTCCTCCTCGGAAGGAAGCTCAGCGGAGTCCATGAACAGGAACTCGGAGCGGAACAGACCGATGGCCTCGGCATCGTGATCGAGCGCGTTGGGCACGTCATCGGGGTTACCGATGTTGCAGGCGATGATCTTCTTGATGCCATCGGCAGTCACGGACGGCTTGCCACGGAAGGCCTCGAGGGCTGCCTTCTCGGCAGCGAAGGCCTCGGCCTTGGCGGTGTAGGCGGCGAGCGTCTCCTCGTCGGGATCGGCCTCGACGATACCCTTGCCACCGTCGACGACAACGGTCATACCGTTGCGCAGCGCGGTGCAGCTATTGGAAACCGAAAGGACAGCCGGGATCTCAAGGGCGCGCGCAATAATCGCGGAGTGCGACGTGCGGCCACCGGTCTCGGTGACGATACCGGCAACGTGGGCCTTATCGATCGTGGCGGTCATGGACGGCGTGAGGTCGTGCACGACAACGACAGTGTTCTCGGGCAGGACGGAGAGGTCGACGACCTCCTTGCCCAGCAGCTCGGCCAGAATACCGGTGCGGATGTCGGCGATGTCGGCCGCGCGCAGACGGAACATCTCGTCGTCCATGGACAGGAACATGTTCTCGAACATGGTCGAGGTGTCCATGAGCGCCTGCTCGGCGCAGGTACCACCGTCAATGGCGGCGTTGATGGCGTCGGTCATACCCGGATCCTGAGCCAGGACAATATGTCCGCTCATGATCTCGGCCTCGGCCTCGCCCACCGTCTCCTTCATTTGGTCGGCCTGAGCCTGGGTCTTCTCGCAGAAGACCGAAAGAGCGGACTGATAGCGCTCCTTCTCTGCTGCCGAATCAACAACCTCGTGCGGCTCAAACGTCAAGTCGGGATCGACGGCGACCATGACGGTGCCGATACCGATGCCCTCGGAAGCGTTGACTCCCTGATACATTCCCATTCCTCTCTCCGTGTCATGTGATAAAGCGTTTTGCCATATCCATGACAAAAGAGCGCAGCTACCTTACAACAGGTCACTGCGCCCCCAAATATGAACTTAGTTGTTCAACATGCGACCCGTTTGAGTTCTACTCGCCAAGACCGCTCTTGATGAGCTCGATGGCAGCAGCCAGAGCCTCGGCCTCGTCAGCGCCGTCGCACTTGACCTCGACCTCGGTACCGCAGGGGATACCAGCAGCCATGAGGGCCATCGGGGACTTGCCGTTGACCTCCTTCTCGGGGGTGACGACCGTCACGTCACAGGCGTACTTGCCCATGGTGGAGGCGAACAGACCAGCCGGACGCATGTGCAGACCCTGAGGATTAACGAGGGTAGCCTTCTCAGAAACCATAGTTGACTCCTTTTTGTGTTTAACCCCTGTCATGCATGTGGCAGGAGTCAGATTCACGACGTTCTTTATATTAACTCACATCAAACGGTTTTTCATTATGTTTCAGACGAATTATTGGAAAGATGTGCTTGTCGTCCGCTTGCTCGCCCACAGGGGCCCGTGCGCGGCCTGTGAGATTTCCTGCTCTACAGTCCTGCTCGCACGAAGAGCACATTAAGTGCTCTTCGGCTCGTGCGGAACTCGCGATAAATCTCACAGGCCGCGCACGGGCCCCTGTGGGCGAGCAGGCTGCGGAAACTCGGTCGGTCCAGAGCAATATCGTGCAAACGGAAATCTGGCTGATGATCTGTTCGCGACAAAGACTCGATAGGTAGCCCCCTCTATGCCCTTTTGTAAGTTGCGGTGAAATAGGGACTGAATTTGGGGTTGAATCGTTTAAACAGTCCCTATTTCACCGCAACTTATGGGAGGGGTAGAAAAAGGCGGAGGCCCTGGAGAGGGACTCCGCCTTATATACAGGGGGCGATGTTATTCGCCTACCGTGGAATTAGACCAGGCGGGCGTTGATCGTCTTGGCGATCTCGGCGGCGTCGGTGGAACCCTTGACGGTGGCACGGAAGTCCTCGTCCATGAGCGCCTCGGCGACCTTGGACAGGATCTTGAGGTGCGTAGTGCCGGCCTGTGCACCGGGGATGAGCAGGGCGATGGCAACGTTGACGGGAGCGCCGTCCATGGTGTCCCAACCGGTCACGCCGGACTCGTCCTTGACGACGATAACAGCAGCCTCGGTAATGGCGTCGGACTTGGCATGCGGGATGGCGAAGCCCTCCATCATGCCCGTGGTGCCCTCGGCCTCGCGGGCCAGGAAGGCGTTCATCACGGCGTCGGCGTCGCTGGCGATACCGGCCTTGACAGCCTGGTTGGAAACGAAGCTCAGAGCCTCGTCACGAGAAGCGAAGTCCTCGGCGACAAAGACGTTCTCGACCTTCACGAAGTCAGCAGCCTCGGCCTTGGGGGCCTCGACGGCAGCGGCCTTGGGGGCCTCAACCGGCTTGGTTGCAGGAGCGGGCTTCTGGTTCTTCTCGAAGTCGTACTTCTTGAAAGCCACGAACAGGATGCCACCGACCACGGCGCCGATGAGGATCGCGAGGACCCACAGCGGACCGTTCTCGACAACGGGCAGGACCAGGAAGCCGCCGTGAGGCGCCGGATCGTGAACGTTGAACATAATGGTCAGGATCGAGGCGATAGAGGAACCGAGCATCATGATGGGCATGACGGGCCAGATGTTCTTGGTCATGAACGGAATGGCGCCCTCGGTGATGTGGGTGCAACCAAGGATGAGGTTGACGATACCGGCGTCATGATCCTCCTGGCTGAAGTACTTCTTGCCGACAACGACGGCGAAGGTGGTGATCAGCGGCGGAACGATGCAAGCGGCGGAGACGGCAGCCATGAAGTTGGTGCCGAAGTTGTAGGTGTCGGTGCCGACACCGGCGGCCAGGGCCTCGGTGAGCATAGCGGTACCGGTGACGTAAGCAGCCTTGTTGACCGGGCCGCCCATGTCAACGGCGCACATGCAGCCGATGGCAAGGCCCAGAACAATGGCGCCAGAGGCAGACAGACCCTTGAGGAAGTCCATCATGGCGGTGTTGATGGCAGCCATGGGGCCGGAGATGCCGAGCATGACCAGGCCGACGATAGCAGTCGAGAACAGCGGGTACAGGAAGATAGCCTTGAGGCCGTCCAGATTCTTGGGCAGCTTGGAGAAGACCTTCTCGAGCAGCAAGATGACATAGCCAGCGAGGAAACCGCCGACGATGCCGCCCAGGAAGCCGAAGCCCACGCCGGCGCCGCCGGCGTCGATCATGCCGGTCTCGGCGTTAACGGGCAGGCCCTGGATGGCGATCATACCGGCAACAAAACCGGGGACGAGCGCCGGGCGCTTGCCGATGGACTCGGCGATGTAGGCGGAAAGCACGGGAACCATGAGGTTCATGGCGATGCCGCCGATGATCTTGAGCATAGCGGCAAAGCTGTTGTAGTCAGACGCCGTCGAATCGAAGGACGTGATGCCCCACAGGAACGAGACGGCGGTCAGGACACCACCAGCGACGACGAAGACCAGCATGTGGCTGACGCCGTTCATGAGGTGCTTGTAGATGATGTGGCCGATGGACTCCTTCTCCTCGACCTCATCCTCGACATCGGCAGCAGCCGCAACCGAGTCGTCACCCTTGGCGGCGAGCGCGCGGTCAATCAGCTTACCGGCGGCCTCAACGGACAGGGCCTTGGAAACACCAACGGAAACCATGGGCTTGCCGGCGAAACGCTCAGCCTGGACATCCTTGTCGGCTGCGACGACGACGGCCTTGGCACCAGCGATCTCACTCTTGGTGAGCTCGTTCTCGACACCGACCTGGCCATGAGTCTCGACCTTAATGGTCAGACCGCGCTCGGCAGCTGCCTTCTCCAGCGCCTCCTTAGCCATGAAGGTGTGCGCAATGCCGGTCGGGCAACCGGTCGCGGCGATGATGTCAAACTTAGCCATGTGTCCCTCCTTCTTGAGTACAGCGCCCGCGGGCGCTCCCCTACACGCGCTTCAATGCGCGTTTTTCCACAACTGAAAGATACCAACCTACCGTCCGCGTGAGAAGAGACAAGGTGCAATTCTCCGGTGAAAGGTTCTTTCATAACCGTAAACGGTAGGTGAAAGTTTACCATCAACACTTGAAACAGCAAGGTGTATCTTGTAATTGAAAATGCCCGTATACTATGGCATTGCAAATCGAGTTAGATTTTCATGCCAACCAGGAGCCATCCATGACCGATAGTAGCAAGAGCGCACTTTCCCTCATTAGTACCCATCAGGGATACAGCGAGTCCGAGCAGCGCATTGTCGACTATATATTGGAGCACCAGTCCGAGGCGCCACGCCTCACGGCGGCTCAGCTCTCCCGCGCCGCTGCCACGTCCGAAGCGACCGTTTCGCGCTTCTGCCGCAAGCTGGGCTTTGGTAGCTTCCGCAGCTTTCAGTTTTCGTTGGCGAGGGATTTGGAAAGCCAGCGCAACGAGGGCCTGACCGACGAGGTCTCGCTCGACAATATGGAGCAGAGCCTCAAGAACATCCTGGCTGCCAAGGTAAGCGAGCTTAATGCGACCATCGACGGAATCGACCACGATACGCTGGCGGCTGTTGTGCATGCCTTTAAGCATGCAGGGGTTATTGAGTTTGCAGCTGTGGGCAATACGAACGCGGTCGCGCTCGATGCGACGTTTAAGTTTTCGCAGCTGGGCCTGCGCTGCATGGCGAGCACCATTAGCGAGACATCAATCGGCTTTGCGCTCACGTTACGCCCGGGTGACGTCATCGTGCTCATCTCAAACTCTGGCAAATCGCGCCGACTGAATCGCATGGCAAAAGCGGCTCGCAACTGCGGCGCAACCGTAGTCGTCATCAGCAGTGACAGCAAATCCCCACTTGCGCGCCTCGCCGACTACACCTTTAATACCGTCAATCACGAAGCGTTGCTGACAACGGGTGACTTCGCGTTCTCCAAGATCAGCGCCACGATGATCATCGAAGTCATCTACAACTTCCTGCTGCCCGAGATTAAAGACGCGCGTGAGCATATCAGCTACTACGAGGAGCTCATCCAGCCGGATAAGGTTGTGGAGTAAAACGCGTAGTGGGACAAAAATTTCAGTCTATTTTGTCCCACCAACACCGCTGATACGACCTAACCTCGAGCTTCTTTGAGCATCTGCTTTGCGTGGGCCAAGCTTGCCTCGGACTGATCGCCGCTCAACATGCGGGCGATCTCGGCAGTACGCGCTTCGCCGGTTACCTCGCCCAAATGCGTCTGGGGAACATCGCCCGGTTCCTTGCTGACGACATAATGCTTGTCAGCCATGACGGCGACCTGCGCCAAGTGGGTTACGACAATCACCTGATGCGTAGCGGCGAGATCTGCCAGCACGCCCGCGAGCGCACGCGCCGTGGAGCCACCGACACCAGCATCGACCTCGTCAAACACCAGCGTATCGACACCGTCCGCGTTACCGAGGACAACCTTACTTGCCAGCATGACGCGGCTGAGCTCGCCGCCCGACGCAATTCGACGCAGGGGGCGCGGCGTCAAACCGGCACCGCTGCGGTATAGCAGTTCGTAGCTCGAAGGACCAACGGGCGTCCACTCAGCACGGGGAAGATCACGCGACTCCCAGACGAGCTCGGCGCTGCCCATCTCCAGGCGAGCCATCTGGCGGCCCACCTCGTGGCAGAAGCGCGGAGCCGCCGTATTGCGTGCACGCTTAAGCGCCTTGGCGGCGGCGAACAGTTCATGCTCTGCTGCGCCAAGCGCTTCACGCGCCTTCTTGATCTGCTCATCACCATCGTCTACCAGCGACAACAGCTCTTGCGAGCGATCGCGCATGGCAAAAACATCGTCCATAGTGGGACCCCACTGACGCAACAGACCCTTGAGGTCGGAATACCGCTCACGCATGCGAGCGAGCTCGCGCGGGTCGAAGGCGATGCCATCGCGATAGGCACGAAGCTCGTTCGCGCAATCCTCAAGGGAGATACAGGCATCCGATAGTGCATCGGCAATGTCGCCGAGTTTGCGATCGACGGTAGCCATTCGGGAAAGCTCTGCCACGGCGCTGTTCACGGCATCGAGCGCTCCCCCTTCGGCGGCAAGCGATGCATGGGCATCGTTAGCCGTGGCAACCAGTACCTCGGCATGTTCGGAGCGCGGCAGCAGCTTCTCGAGTTCCTCATACTCACCCGGCTTGGGGTCGACCTCGCCGATGCGCTCGAGGGCAAAGCGCGCCTCCTCGACGCGGCTCCCCTGCGCACGCGAGGCCTCTTCGACACGTCGAACCTCCTTGGCGGCAGCCCGCGAAGCCTTAAAGCAGGCGCGGTACGCATCCAGCACCTCGAGCGCAGAGCGTCCCGCCCACGCATCGACCATCGCAACGTGATGCGCCGGATCGAGTAAGCGCTGGTGCTCGTGCTGGCCGCACAGATCCATCATCACGCCGACGCGCTCCGAAAGCTCGCGCACGCTGGCGATGCGGCCGTCAATCTTGACGCGGCTGCGGCCCTCGGCGGAAAGGCTGCGCTGGACCGTGAAGCCTTCCGTGTCGTGCGGGCCGTCAAACAGGCGCGCCTCGACGCTCGCCAGCGCCTCGCCCTCGCGCACCGTCGACGAATCCGCGCGCTCACCCAAAATAAGCTTGAGGGCCGAGAGCAGCGCGGTCTTGCCGGCGCCGGTCTCGCCGGTCAGGACAGTCAGGCCGGCACTCGGCACCAGCGTCGCCTCGCGAATGAGTGCAATGTTAGAAACCTGCATCTCATCGATCATGGCGGACTCCGTAGAATACGCGGCTCACCGAGTTGTAAAAACTCTCGGGGCCGTAGTCGAGCAGCAGCACATCGCCGGGGCCTCGGCGCACGACCACGCTCTCGACCGTGCCGTCGCAGGTAATAAACTGTCCATCGATAGCGATCGCCGGAACGCTCGGACGGTCATCAGACATAAAGATTTCGACGACATCGCTCGGCGAAGTCAAGAAAGCGCGAGCTTGAATGGTGTGCGGCGCAATGGGTACGCAGACCATGCCCGTATAGTCAGGGCTCACGATGGGGCCACCGGCGCTGAGCGCGTAACCCGTAGAACCAGTCGCCGTCGAAACGACGACACCGTCACCGCGTAGGCGGTCGATATGGTGACCGGACACCGTGATGTCAAACTCGACCATATCGGACAGGGGGCCGCGCGTAAGCGCCATGTCGTTGAGGGCGAAGGTGCGCACAACATCCTTCGTACCATCTTCGCGCACGGACACGATATCCGCGGCGATGGTAGCGCGACGGCTCACATGCAGCTCGCCGGACAGGGCGTCGCTCACGACCTGCAGAATGTCGCGCTCCTCGGGACTCGCAGCAGTTAAAAAACCCAGGTGACCATAGGAAAGACCGAGGATAGGAATCTCACGATGGTTGAGGATGCGGGCAGCGCGCAGCAACGTGCCGTCGCCGCCGAGCGTAATGACCAGATCGGAGCCGTCAATATCAGGCGTGCTTTGAATCTTCGATCGCTGGTCGGCAGCCCATGCGACCTCATAGCCCTGGCGCGTCAGCCAAAGCTCGAGCATCAGGCCGCTCTCGACCGCCTCTTGCTTGTAGTAATTGGGAACCAGAAAGACCTTCATAGCGTTGCAGCTTTCTCGCTCATAACCGATACCTGGGATTGCAGCTCGTCTTGCGAGCGATCGCCGGGGTCAAATCTCGTGCCGTACAGGAAAAACTCAACGTTGCCCTTGGCACCATGAATGGGCGACACGCACACATCGACCGGGAACAGGCCCTTGGCAGCAAAGAGTTCAACCGCCGCCACGAGTGTATCGCGGCGCACGGCGGAATCGGTCACAATGCCGCCCTCGCCCACCAGCGCCGCCGGAGCCTCAAACTGCGGCTTTACGAGCGTGCAGAATGCACCCGTAGGCGCCAGGCACGCCAGTACCGCATCGATAATGTTCGCGATGCTGGTAAACGAGACATCACACACAGCCAGGTCGATAGTGCCGGCATAGCCAAGCTCAGGCAGCTGCGTCACGTTTGTGCGCTCATGCAGCGTCACGCGATCGTCCTGGCGCAACGACCAATCGAACTGGGCGCGACCCACGTCCACCGAGACAACGGTCGCAGCTCCGCGCTTGAGCAGACAATCGGTAAAGCCGCCGGTAGAGCAGCCCACATCCAGACAGGCAAGGCCCGTCGGATTGATGCCAAACGCATCAAGCGCGCCTTCGAGCTTAAGACCGCCGCGGCCAACATAGGGAATGCGCCCCTTCACATGCAGCGGCAGCCCCGGGATCACCTTAAGGCCCGGCGAAGTCAAGCGCTCACCGCCACTCGAGACCAAGCCGGCCATAAGAGTGCGAAGGGCATCCGCGCGATCGGCGCAGATGCCCTGTGAAATCAGTTCGTCATCAAGACGCACGCGTTTCATGAATGCCATCAACCATTCGTATCCGGAGATGCGGCCTAGCTATCCTGGGATTCGTTTGCCGCATCCTCATCGTATTCCTGTTCGAGCTTGTCGGCCTCACGCGGCGTCAGCTCAAACTTGTCGACCATGTCGACCGCACGGGAGCCCAGCTCAATCGCCTCGTCAAACAGATCGAGCGAACGCTCCAAGGACGTATCCTTAGAGCGAACGGTAGCTATGATCTGGTCCAGGCGATCCGAGATCTCGTCGAAGTTGCGGACGGAACCCTCTGGCATGGCTACTCCTCGACGGTACCGGTCTCGGCCTCGGCGACCTCAGCGTCCTCGTCGAGAACGCCGGCCTCGGCCTGAGCAACCGCAACCTTTGCGGCAGCCTCGGCAGCCTGTGCCTCCTCGCGAGCGCGATCCTCGGCCAGCAGCTCCTGGTATAGGTCCTCGCCCGGCAGCTCCTCGCTGCGAGCGATCTTACCCAGCACGCCGTTGACGAACGACGCGGACTGGTCGGTGCCATAGGCCTTGGCAAGCTCAACGGCCTCGTTGATCACGATGGCGTCCGAGACCTCCTCGTCGGTGAGGAAACGCATCTCGTAAACGGCGATACGCAGCAGGTTGCGGTCGGCGCCGGGCATGCGCATAAGATCCCAGTTCTTGGCAACGGAGCGCAGAGCACAGTCGATGCGGTCGATATGCTCGTAGGCACCTCGGCACAGCTCCAGAGCATAGGGATCGAGGGGACCCTTCGAGATCAGGAAATCACCCTCGAGGACGCGCTCGAGCGGGCTGTCCGTGGCCTCGGCCTGGAACAGCAGCTGCAGCGCCTGACTGCGGGCAAGCGTACGCCCGCGATAAACCTTAAGGCTCAAAGGTTACTCCTTGGGGAAAACGAGGCCGTCGATGCAAACGTCAACGCGCTCGACCTCAACGCCAACCTGGGCATCGATGGCGGCGACCACGGCAGCGCGAACGGCCTCGGCGAGTTTCTTGAACGGATAGCCAAAGAACACCACGACGCGCACGGTGAGTGCGAGCTTGTCGTCGACGACCTCGGCCTCGACCGCCGGCTCAGAAGCCGGGGCCTTGGACGAGAGCATCATGGAGACAAGGTTGGTGGCAAGGTCCTTGACGCCAACGGAGGCGATGCCCTCGACATCGGACACGGCGCGCGAGACGATGGCGGTCAGAACATCGGGCGAAATCCCGATGCCGTCAATCTTGATTTCCTGGGGCATGAGTCCTCCTAGAAGAGTTGGTTGCTAGACGCGGGAGACGAACTTGCCGTCGCGGGTGTCAACCTTGATGACCTCGCCCTCGTTGAGGTACATGGGGACCTGGATGACAGCGCCGGTGTCGATCGTGGCCGGCTTGGTGGAACCCTGGACGGTGTCGCCCTTAAAGCCCGGGTCGGTCTGGACGATGGTGGTCTCGATGAACATCGGCGGGGTCACGCCCATGAGCTCATCGTCGGCGAAGAGCAGCTGGCAGATGTCGTTCTCGCGCAGCCACTTGGAGTTCTCGCCCACCATGTCCTCGGGAACGGGAACCTGCTCATAGGACTCGTTGTCCATGAAGATGTAGTCGGTGCCATCGTTGTAGAGGTACTGGAACTCACGGGTGGTGAGCATGACGCTCTCGAACTTGGTGCCGGCGTTGCAGGTGTTCTCGACGACGCGGCCGCTCTTGATGTCGCGGGTCTTGTAGCGCACAAACGCGCCGCCCTTGCCCGGCTTGACATGCTGGAACTCGACGATGGTGTAGACCTTGTCCTTGATGCGGAGACCGAGGCCGTTCTTGAAGTCGGCGGTGGAAATGGTAGGCATAGCGACCTTTCTTGTTATGGGCAGAACGCACAAGCGTCCAAATTACATACGACAGAAATTATACACTTGCAGACGGCGCCTGCGGCGAGCGCATAAAAAGAGAACGCGGGGCGTCCGAATCAATCCGGACGCCCCGCCCCAAACTATCTACTGAAGTAAACTAGCAGTCGATAACGTGCAGGTCGTGCGGGGTCTTGGTGAAGGGCTCATAGCCGTTCTCGGTGACCACGCCGTAGTCCTCCAGGCGCACGCCGCCCACGCCGGGCAGGTAGACGCCGGGCTCCATGGTGATAACCGAGCCGACCTCGATGATATTCTTGCTGCGGTTAAAGTTGGGCAGCTCATGGATGTCGATGCCCACGCCGTGACCCAAGCCATGGTTATAGTAATCGCCATAGCCGGCATCGCCGATGATCTTCTTGGAGAGCTTGAAGATGTCGTTGCCCTCGACGCCCGGATGGATGGCGGCGACGCACTCCTCGTGCGTACGGCGCACGAGTGCGTACAGGTCGAGCTGCTCCTGGGTGGGCTCGCCCATCACGACAGTGCGCGTCATGTCGGAGCGGTAATCGCAATAGCCCGCGCCGTAATCCATAAGAACGAAATCGCCCTTCTCGATCACGCGGTCGCTCGGCACGGCATGCGGGTTGGCGGTGTTGGGGCCGCTCGCGACGATGGAACCGAAGGCCAGGCTGTCGGCACCGTTGGCGAACATAAAGTTCTCGAGCTCGTTGCGTACCTGCTTCTCGGTCATACCGGGCTTAATAAAGCCGAGCATGTGCTGGAAGGCGGCATCGGTGATCGACTGCGCATGGCGCATGAGCTCAATCTCCTCGGCGTCCTTGATGGCGCGCATCTTGCGGATATCGTCGTGCATCAGCGGCAGCATACAGGCGACGGAACGGTCCTCCAGGCCGCGCTGAATACCCTGGTAGAAATTAATCTGCATATCGTCCTCGACAGCGCAGACGCGGCATTTGTTGGCCGCGATCTTGCCGGCGACCCAACCGGGGATGGTGCCCTCATCCATGTCGTAGACCCAGGGGCTGCCGGCTGGCGTGTTCTCCTCAAAGCTGTTGAGGTAGCGCGAGTCGGTGTGGAACAGGCACTGGTCGGCCGTAATAAACGCAGCGTGCGGGAACTCGAAGGTGTAGTCGAAGACGCCCTTCACGCCCGTAAGCCAACGAAGGTTGGCCTCGTCGCGCACCACGATGGCGTCGTAGCCACGCTCGACCATCAGGGCACGGACACGCTCGATACGACCGGCAGGACCGGCAGCAAACTCAGACATGCAGATTCCTTTCTTGTTGTCTCAATATAGACGGGACGGGTCTCAACCGAACGACGGAATCGCATGCGATCCGCAACCGATTGAAAACCCGCCCCTCAACATGATACGAAAGACGATGGAAGTCAATAAATCTTAGAGAAGTTCTTTACGAGAAGCCAAGTAGGCGTGAGCATGGCGCTCAAGAACCTCGTCCTCGACGCTCGTTAGGCGAATGGCGCCGAGCGCCGCGGGCAGCGGCAGCATGCTGCGGTTCGAGCGGACAAACTGCTGTCTGCGGAACTCCTCGATATATGCGGCAGGCTCCAAGTCGAAGGCAAGCTCCTCGATGCCAAAGTCCTCCAGGCAGTCATCGAGATCAAACACATAGTCGATATCGAAGTCGCAGGCATCGTGTGCTAGGCGCGCCTCAAAGCGCATGCCCTCGGACAACAGCTGGTAGGCAGGGACCTGCGAAGCGGCATCGCCCAAGCAAGCGCGCAGGGTGCGCTCCCCCGTCTTGCCAAAATCGAGCGCATGGCGAGCGCTCGGGTTCGTGGCCGTCAGCACGTCCTTGCGGGCAGTCTGAGACCATTGAACGGCATTGACGAGTGCGACCTCCTCGCCCGCGAGAATCTCGGGGACGGTCTCAGTAAACTGATTCCAGCGGGACTTGCTGCTCGAAAGCATGGTGCCAACAAGTACCGCATAGCCGAACTTGAGGTCCTCGGGTTCCGCCTCGCGAACAAGGTCGAGATCACACACAACCAAGCCCGGTTCGGGACGGAACGCGATAGCGGGAAGCGCATTGGCCAACGAGGCGACGAGCGGCTTCATGGTCGTCGCGACCGTGAGCATGGCGTCGAAGGTCGTCGGCAGCAGCGCGCACTCGGTTCGGCCACACCACTGGTTGGCGCACCAGCCAACAACCGAACAGGTTGCGGCATCGCCAACAGCGACAACCAGATCGTCGCAGGTGATGCGGTTGGCAGACAGGGCGCCAAAGATAGCATCGGCGTCGGCCAGCGTGGCACCAGCAGGCGAAACCTCGAGGACGAGCAGCGACACGGCAAAACCGGCGTCGACCAGCGCATGCTCGACGACCTCACCAAAACGCTCGGATGTGGCGTCGTTCCAAACCACCATCGCGCGCTTAGGCTTGCCCACGGCCGAGGCAAACATGCGCGGCAGCTCATCGAACGCGCCCAATCCGACGCGGACATCGACACTGCGGTTTTGGAAATTGATCAGTTGACGGCGAATCATAGCAGTCCACGCTCCAAAAGCATCTCGGCACAAAGGTAGGAAACGTCCTCGAAGGACTTGTTGCGAATATCAAGGGTAATATCGGCGGCCTGGCGATACAGCGGACGACGATGCTCAAACAGGCGCGCGGCATGCTCGGGCGAACGGAAATCGGGGCGCGTGTCGGACCGACGAATCTGGCGAATCGAATCCTCGAAGTCGCCCTCGAGGTACACGCACGTACCCATTTCGTGCATCAGCTCAATATTCACCGGCGTCTCGACGATACCGCCCCCGCACGAA
Organism: uncultured Collinsella sp.; assembly: GCA_902489855.1. Lineage (GTDB taxonomy): Bacteria > Actinomycetota > Coriobacteriia > Coriobacteriales > Coriobacteriaceae > Collinsella. The sequence goes on along the minus strand of CABUBS010000029.1, from coordinate 237 downwards.
ACCAACAGGCTGCGCTCGCTTTGGAGCGAACGGAGCGCCGAGGTCTCGAGCTCGCGAAAACGATCCTCGCCCTCGGTCTCAAAAATCTCGGTTACCGACTTGCCGCAACGGCGCACGACCAGGCGGTCGGTATCGATAAAACGCCGCTTGAACATAGTGCCGACGTTGCGCGCAAGCGTCGATTTGCCCGCGCCCAAAAAGCCGATAAAGAAGATATGGTCGCAGCCGTGTTTGATG